>NZ_DATIRC010000442.1:0-1533 GCF_035470145.1 Romboutsia sp. | reverse complement strand
TTTATACTTATAATATGCAATTTGTACTAAAGTTGTGCTACAAAATCGCAATAAAAAAGACTAGAATTTAATCTAGTCTATACTATCCACTTAAATTGTTCATTTCCATCATTCCTAAAATCTGTATCAATCCTTAATTCTTCTACTTTTTCATTTAAAAACAATTGAGAGAATATACCTTCTAGCACTTTTACAACTATACTGTTTCCTGCTTGTTTATACAATTGAGAATTAGACAATCCACTATTTTTAGCTTTATGAAAATCTTCATCAGTAAAGGACATTAGCCTCCAACACTCCAAAGGCGTTAATTTCCTTACCCTATATTGACTATCTATACTAACTATGTCTTGACTTGAAGCAGTAAGCGTAGGCGAAATAGTTCCATTTTCTTGTACTCTACCTCTCCTAGTTTTGCTATTTGGATAACTTAAATCACAAACCCCTCCTACTTCCATTTCAATGAAACCTTTTTTAGTTGCTTGTGGTATTAGCACCTTAGGCTCTCTGTGTCCTCCTTGCATAGTATCTAATGTTACGCAAATACCGTCCTTACTTAATATTTGATTAACTTGTTTATATGGATAATCTGTTAATCTTGCTTCTATCAAAATATTATTACAGCCTCTATCTGCTGCGCTTAGTGTTTGAAAATAGCTATCTATTCCATATATTCTTTTAGTTTGCTCAAAGTTTATTTCTGTAAATTCTGCTCTTATCCTTCCCTTTTCAACTAATTTAAAAGGTTTATTCATATAATATTTTTCGTCTACTTCATTTTCTAATATATCCTTAATAACCTTATCTAATTTTATATGCTTTGGAAACTCATATCCTGTATCAAGCTCTTTTAATATACTAATTACAAATACTCTTTCCCTGTTTTGTGCCACGCCATAATCTTTAGCATTTAAAACCTTCCAATAATTTGCATACCCCAATCCCTCTAAATACTCTAACCAGTTATCAAATGCATCTTTGAATTTTTTGCCAACTAAATTTTTTACATTTTCCAATAATAAATACTTAGGTCTTTTAGCTTCAATTACTTTTTCACACTCATATAATAAACCACTTCTAGTCCCTTCCCCAAGTCCCCTTTGCTTCCCTGCTACACTTAAATCTTGACAAGGAAAACTATAAGTAAATAAGTCCATATTAGGTAAATCATTCGGATTAATCTTGCTTATATCTCCAAAATTAGGGCAATCCCCATGTATTGCTTCATAACTTTTTAATGCAAATTTATCAATTTCTGCTATTCCCACTACTTCATGCTCAATCCCTAAATTTCTAAGTGCCATTCGTTGGCTGCCAATTCCTGCAAAACATTCAAATACTTTTAACATTCAATCTCCCCCCATACCCCTATTTATTTTTTAATTTCTTTTTTCATTATATAAGCGATATAATTACTAACTGTTCTATCTTCTTCTTTTGCTTTTGCTTTAATTTCTTCTAAGAGCTCCTTATCTATCGTTATATAAACTCTTTTATTGCTTTCTTTTATAGCCACTTATTACCACCTCTTTA
>NZ_DATIRC010000441.1:0-1557 GCF_035470145.1 Romboutsia sp. | reverse complement strand
TTCTAAATCAAATCCTGATTTTAATATTAATTTTATAGCTTCTTCACTAATTTCTAGGTTTATTTCCATTCCTTTTAATCTTTGGATTACATCTCTAGTCATTAACTTTACTATTTGAGCTATATGAGATTCTTCTAGTGAGTGGAATACTATTATATCGTCTATTCTATTTAAAAATTCTGGTCTAAATCTTTGCTTTAATTCTCCCATTATTTTATCTTTCATCTTTTCATAATTTGTTTTAGCTTCATCTTCCTCATTTTTACTTACAGAGAAACCTAGTATTTTTTGCTTGTTTATTGTAGTCGCTCCAACATTTGAAGTCATTATAACTATAGTATTCTTAAAATCTACAGTTCTTCCTTTTGAATCTGTAAGTCTTCCGTCATCTAATATCTGCAATAAAATATTAAATACATCTGGATGAGCTTTTTCTATTTCATCAAACAATACAACTGAATATGGGTTTCTTCTAACCTTTTCAGTTAATTGACCTCCTTCATCATGCCCTATATATCCAGGCGGAGAACCTATAAGTCTTGATACAGCATGTTTCTCCATATATTCAGACATATCAATTCTTACTATTTGATTTTCATCTCCAAATTGAACTTCTGCCAAAGCTTTAGATAATTCTGTTTTGCCTACTCCTGTTGGTCCTAAAAATAAAAACGAACCTATTGGTCTATTTGGATCTTTAAGACCTGCTCTTGACCTTCTTATTGCCATAGAAATAGCTTTAACTGCTTGTTCTTGGCCTATAACTCTATCATGCAACATTTCCTCTAATCTTAGCAACTTATATGATTCTTCTTCTACTATTTTGTTTACAGGTATTCCTGTCCATAACTCTACGACTTCGGCTATAACTTCTGCATCAACTATGTTTTTATATTTACACATTTTATTCCATTGTTGTTTTACCTCTTCTAGTTGTTTTTTTAGATTTTCTTGCTCATCTATTATCTTTGATGCTTTTTCAAAGTCTTTATATATAACCGCTTCTTCTTTCTCTTTACTTATGTTTTGAATTTCTTCTTCTAATCCTTTTATTTCAGATGGAGGATTATTTTTTCTTAATCTAACTTTTGAAGCAGCTTCATCAATTAAATCTATTGCTTTATCTGGTAGGTATCTATCTGTTATATATCTAACAGATAAATCAACAGCGGCCTTTATAGCTTCATCACTTATATTAACTCTATGATGTTCTTCATATTTATATCTAAGACCTTCTAAAATTCGTATTGTATCCTCTTTAGTAGGCTCAGTTATCATAACAGGTTGGAATCTTCGCTCTAAAGCAGAATCTTTTTCTACATGTTTCCTATACTCATCTATAGTTGTTGCTCCTATCACTTGTATTTCACCTCTAGCTAACACTGGTTTCAGTATATTAGAAGCATCTATTGTGCTTTCTCCAGTAGCTCCAGCACCTATTATTGTGTGTAATTCATCAATAAATAAAATTATATTCCCATTTTTAACTACTTCCTCTACAACTTGTTTTATTCTTTCTTCAAATTCACCTCTATATTTAGCTCCAGCTAACATAGA
>NZ_DATIRC010000440.1:0-34183 GCF_035470145.1 Romboutsia sp. | reverse complement strand
TCATGCAAGCTATTTTTATGTTCCAAAAGTAAACATTAAACATAACCAAGATGTTCAATTTTTATTTTTAAGAGTTTTTAAAATCACTTCAATACAGATGGGGTAATTTTCACAACTATGCATAGTGCAAAGGGGTTAGAGTTTAAAAATGTATATATAATAGGAACTAATGAAGGAACTATTCCCCATGAAAAATCTTATGATATAGAGGATGAAAAAAAGAAGACGGAGCAAATAGAAGAAGAGAGAAGGCTTATGTATGTAGCTATTACAAGGGCAGAAAAAAATTTATATATAAGCTCTCCGATTAACAAATATGGGAAAAAAGTATCTAAATCAAGGTTTATTGATGATATAAAAGCTCCAACTAATAAAGAAATGCAAGAAACAACTATAGGAGAAAAAATATATCATAAGAGATTTAGAGAAGGTACGATTATACAGATAGAAGGAAACTCTATTAAAGTAAAATTTAAAGATGGAGATAGGGTTCTTGATTATAAAGTCTGTCTCACTAAGGGAATGATATGGAAAATATAAAATAAAAGAAGCCTCTTTGGAATTCATAATTATATCATGATATCAAGGAGGCTTTTAAATAATAATTATTTAATTTTGATAAAATTTAATAATAAATACCCTTTTCAAATAAATCTTTTATTTCACTTAGATTATCAGTCTTACCTAAAGCTAACATCAGTTTTATTCTAGCTTTTTGACCTGGAAGATCTCCTCCGAATATACATCCAAGATTTCTTAAATCTCTTCCAGAACCTAAATATCCATAACTATCAAAAACTCTACCAGAGTGACATCTAGAAACTATAACAACTGGTATATTATTTTCTCTAGCATATTTTACACCTTCAAACATTTGAGGTGGTATATTTCCTCTACCCATAGCTTCTATAACTATTCCCTTATACCCATTATCAGTAGCTAATTTTATGAAATCGGCATCCATTCCAACTGCACACTTGAATAAGGCAACTTTCGATTCTACTTTATCAGTATCAATTATTGTTCTAGAGCTGATATTTTTAGATAGTACAAGTTCATTACAGTCTATTATACCTAAAAGACCAGAGCCTAAAGCTTGGAATGTATTTAATGATAAGGTATTTGTTTTAGTAGCTTCAGAAGCTAACATAACCTCATTGTTTAAAACAACAAGAACGCCTTTATCAACAGCTTCATTAGAAATAGCTGTACAAACTGCAGCAGATAAATTACTAGGACCATCGTATCCAAGTTCAGAGCTACTTCTCATAGCTCCAGTAACTATAACTGGTTTTATACTAGTTATAGTTAAATCTAGGAAATAAGCAGTTTCTTCTAAACTATCTGTACCATGAGTAATAACAACTCCAGCGATATCTTCTCTTATAAGCAAATTATTTACATAATCCTTTAGCTCCATCATTCTTTTTGGTGTAATATGAGGACCAGGGATTTCATCAAAATTAAGAACTTCTACCTCGGCAACTTTATCAATGTTAGTTACCATTGACATAATTTGTTCACCAGATAAAGTAGGGATAGCAGCACCAATTTTATCATCTACTGTCATAGATATAGTTCCACCTGTAAAAACTATGGCAACTTTTTTCTTTTTAGTCATATATAGAACCTCCTTTAAGACATATGAATATATATTATATTTATATTATATCAAAAAAAACCTAGATAGGTCTATTATGTTAAATTTAGATTGAAAAATAGTGAATTGTTTTTAAGTAAGATTTAATATTTACATATTATTAAAGAAAATAAAAAAAAGAGCTCGGGGAAGCTCTTTTTTTTTGCTAAGTAAACTTCCGTTGTCAACTTAGCATAATGGATATAAAGTCTATCCGTTCAAAAGGGGTATTGGGAATAGAGATTTTAATTAAGGTTATCAGGGGGATAACCATGTATTAATAATAACAAAATTCGACAGAAAAAGCAATAGTTTTTGAAAAATAATTTATTATTAAATAATTATTTATATAAAGATATATTGATAATTATTTGTAAGCTTTGATTAGATATAACTAGATTTGAGTTGTATAATAAAATTATCTATAAAATTTATTTTACAAAAAAATAAAACCTACTTCTTTTCCGATCGTGAAGTAGGTTATAAATGAATAAAAATATTCATTTAAAAGGGGTATTGGGAATAGAGATTTTACTAAGGTTATCAGGGGGATAACCATATATTAATAATATCAAAATTCGACAGAAAAAGCAATACTTTACCATAATAAATTGAAAATATTTACAATTATACAAAAAAAAATAAAAAAACTTATTAATATATATAAAATACAAGATAATAATAATAATCATATATATTTGTTAATATTATTTATTAAATATTAAAAAAAACAGTGAAAAGTGATATAATAAAAGGATGTGAGTTTTAAATAAGATATAAATAATTTAAGCTCAAATTACAAAACTCAATAAATACTAAATATAGTATGCTTACGATTTAACAGAGTAGAAACTAAATTTTTTGGTTGCTTTGATAAATAAACTATAAATTTGGAAATAATAAATACAAGTAAATTAATGATAATATAAGGAATTTAGTAAGTTCCTATTTATATACAAATGATACATAGAATAGAAAGTTGGTGCAGTATATGGAGATATATTTAGATAATAGTGCTACAACAAGGCCATATCAAGAAGTGATAGATAAAGTAGTTTACGCACTGAATACAGATTATGCAAATCCATCTTCACTACATAGAAAAGGTATTGAAGTTGAGAAAAATATAAAGTTGATAAGACAAAATATAGCTAGATCAATGGGAACAAAGGACAAAGAGATATACTTTACATCTGGAGGTACAGAAGCTAACAATACTATAATAAGAGGTATAGTGAATTTACATAAAAAAAGAAAAAATCATATAATATCTACAACTATAGAACATCCTTCAGTACTAAATACACTTAAAGATTTAGAAAATGAAGGATGTGAAGTTACATATCTAAAAGTTGATAAACAAGGAAAAATAGATATAAATGAACTTAAAGAGGCTATAAAAGCTACTACGTGCTTAGTTAGTATAATGCATGTAAATAATGAAGTAGGGACTATACAGCCGATACAAGAGGTAGGAAAGTACCTTAAATCTTTAAGTGAAAAAGTATATTTACATGTAGATGCAGTGCAATCATACTCTAAAATTAATTTTAGACCATCAAGATATAATATAGACTTTATGAGTGTTAGTGGACATAAGTTCCATGGTCCTAAAGGTATTGGATTTATGTATATAAAAGAAAATAATAGATTAAAGCCTATGTTAACAGGTGGAGGTCAAGAAATAGGAATAAGATCAGGTACTGAAAATACGCCAGGAATATATGGTTTAGGAGAAGCTGTAAATATAATAAATAAGGATTTAGATTCCAATATAAAAAAAATAGATAGATTAAAAAATTTACTTAAAGATGAAATAGTAAAAAATATAGATGATATAAAGTTAAACTCTCCAGAAGATGGAGTATGCCATGTGTTAAATATTTCATTTAGAGGAATAAAAGGAGAAGTTTTACTTCACTATTTAGAGCAAAAAGGACTATATGTATCAACAGGTTCTGCTTGTTCATCTAAGAAAAAGGGAAGCCATGTATTAAATGAAATGCAACTTACTCAAGATGAAATAGAAGGAGCTATCAGATTTAGTTTATCAGATTTAAACACAGAAGAAGAAATATTAGAGGCAGTAAAAATAGTAAAAGAATCTGTAAGTGATTTAAGAATGATAATAAGAAGAAGATAAAATTTACTTCGCTCACACATGGCTCAAAAAACAGGACCGTTGCTCAAAAATCTCAATATGATATTAAATACATTAGGTTTTGACTAAATAAAAATAAGAGGTGATACATTTGTATAATATACTAATAGTTAAATACGGTGAAATAGGTGTAAAGGGTAAAAATAGATATATATTCGAAAATAAGTTAATAAAAAATGTAAAGAATATATTAAAGCCAATCGGTAAATTTAATGTATATAAAGAATACGGAAGAATTTATGTGGATTTAGAAGATTTTGATTATGAAGAAGTGATAGAAGAAGTAAAAAAAGTATTTGGTATAGTAGGAGTTTGCCCAGCTGTAAGAGCTGAAAAAGATTATAACAAATTAAAAGAATTAGCACTAAAAATGTTAGAAGAAAAAATAGATCAAGGGGCTAAGTCTTTTAAGGTTGAATCTAGAAGAGGAGATAAAAACTTTGAATTAACGTCTCAACAAATGAGTTTAGATATAGGCGGATATTTAGTATCTCAAGTTAAAGATAAGATAGCAGTTGATGTTAGAAATCCAGAAGTTAAAATAAAGTGTGAATTAAGAGAAAACCATGTAATGGTATATAGTGATACTGTACCTGGTCATGGAGGATTACCACTTGGAACTAATGGAAGAGCAATGTCTTTACTATCAGGAGGTATAGATAGTCCTGTAGCCTCATGGATGGTAGCTAAAAGAGGTATGGAATTAGAAGCAATACATTTCCACAGTTACCCATTTACAAGTGAAAAATCTCAAGAAAAAGTAAGAGATTTAGCAAAAATATTAGCTAAATATTGTGGAAGAGTCAGATTACACAAAGTTAATATATTAGAGATACAAAAAGCTATAGGATTAAACTGTAAAGAAGAAGAAATGACTATAATATCAAGAAGATTTATGATGCAAATAGCACAAAGAGTTGCAGAAAAGAGATACTGTGAAGCTTTAGTTACAGGAGAAAGTATAGGACAAGTTGCATCTCAAACAATACAAGGATTAACTTGTACAGATGCATCTGTAAGCATGCCTGTATTTAGACCTCTTATAGCTATGGATAAAACAGAAATAATAGATATAGCTCAAAGAATTGGAACATTTGAAACATCTATTTTACCAGAAGAAGATTGCTGTACAGTTTTCTCTCCAAAAAAACCAGTAACTAAACCTAAGCTAGATAGAATAGAGAGGTCAGAAAGTAAATTAGATGTAGAAAAATTAATACAAGATGCTATAGATAATATAGAAGTAGAAGATTTAGAATTTTAATTATATAAAATAAAAGGGCCTAAACGTGCAGATAATGTACGCTTAGGCTTTTTGATTAACTATTTACTTTTATTAAATACTTTAACACCGAATTGTTCTATGACTTTAGTAGCTTTTTCTATATCTTCATCAGTGGCATTTTCAATATCTTTAAGTTCGTAATCGATACCCATGTTTTCCCACTTATGAACACCTAGAGTATGGTAAGGTAATAATTCAAATCTTTCAACATTATTTAAGGTAGAAACAAATTTTCCTAGTTTTTCTAAGTTTTCAATATCATCTGTAACACCAGGAACAAGAACATGTCTTATCCAAACTGGTATATTTCTTTCAGCTAAATGGTTAGCTAATTTTAATGATTTTTCAACCCCAACACCAGTTAAATCTTTAGACTTTTCTTCTACCATATGTTTTAAATCAAGTAAAACAAGATCAGTGTTATCAAGTATTGGATCTACCGTATCTATATTTACAAATCCAGAAGTATCTAAACAAGTGTGTATTCCATTTTTCTTAGCCTTAGCAAATAATTCAGTTAAGAATTCAGGTTGTAGCGTAGATTCACCGCCTGATGCAGTTATACCTCCACCAGAGAACTTCATATATGAAGAATATTTAAGTGCCTGATTTATTATTTCGTCTGTTGTATATTCTTTTCCACCTTTTGTATCCCAAGTATCTCTATTGTGGCAATACTTACATCTTAATGGGCATCCTTGTAAAAATAGTATATATCTTATTCCAGGACCATCTACTGTTCCGAATGTTTCTATTGAATGTACTCTTCCTTTAACCATAATATTCACCTCATAAGTTGATTTTAAAATTAAATTTATTTAAATATATAATATACTGTATACAAAAACTATTTACCAATATATTATATGATATTATTTATGTAAAGTCCATAAAAACTACATAACTAACTTTTAACATTTTATATATACCCAGTAATTTCATAATTAAAACTTAAAATACTTAGTAAGTTAAATTAGATATAAAAGAGATTGATAAGATAGAAGAGTAGTAGTAATAAAAATTAAGATTTAAATAAGTAATATATAAAGCATAAACAAAGTAGAATAGAGGTATTGAAGATAAAAAAAGAGTGTAAGTTGATGAGACTTACACTCTGAAAAAATTATATACTTTGATTATTGATTATTAAATTATCTGATGTAAGAATTTAGAGTTTATAATTAGCACATTTTTCCGTGGAATGTTCTGCTTATAACGTCTAATTGTTGTTCCTTAGTTAACTTGATGAAGTTTACAGCGTATCCTGAAACTCTTATAGTTAATTGTGGGTATTTCTCTGGATGTTCCATAGCATCTTCTAAAGTAGCTTTATCAAATACGTTAACGTTTAAGTGATGAGCTCCATCTCCGAAGTATCCATCCATCATTGCTGATAAATTGTTAACTCTTTCAGTCATATCTTTTCCTAAAGCACCTGGTACTATAGAGAATGTGTTAGATATACCATCTTGAGTATGTTCGTATGGTAACTTAGCAACTGAAGATAATGAAGCTAAAGCACCACTGTTATCTCTTCCGTGCATTGGGTTAGCACCTGGAGCGAATGGTTGTCCAGCTCTTCTTCCATCAGGAGTGTTACCAGTTTTCTTACCGTAAACAACGTTTGAAGTTATTGTAAGTATTGATTGAGTATGGTAAGAATCTCTATAAGTTTTGTTCTTTCTTATTTTGTTCATGAAGCTTTCTACTAATTCACAAGCTATAGCATCAACTCTGTCATCATTGTTTCCGTACATTGGGTACTCACCTTCGATTTCGAAGTCAACAGCTACTCCTTGTTCATTTCTTATAGCTTTAACTTTAGCATGCTTTATAGCAGATAATGAGTCAGCAGTTACTGATAAACCAGCTATACCACAAGCCATAGTTCTGAATACATCTCTATCATGTAAAGCCATTTCTAATGCTTCATAAGAATACTTATCATGCATGTAGTGGATTACGTTTAATGTATTTACATATAAGTTTGCTAACCAATCAGTGAATGGTTCGAATTTAGCCATTACTTCATCATAATCTAAGTATTCAGAAGTTATTGGTTCGAATCTTGGTCCAACTTGAGCTAATGATTTTTCATCAACCCCACCGTTTATAGCATATAATAATGTCTTAGCTAAGTTTACTCTAGCTCCGAAGAATTGCATTTGCTTACCTATCTTCATTGCAGATACACAACAAGCTATACCGTAGTCATCTCCCCAGTAAGGTTTCATTAAATCATCGTTCTCGTATTGAACAGAACTTGTATCTATAGATACCTTTGAACAGAAGTCTTTGAATCCTTTAGGTAATTGAGTAGACCATAATACTGTTAAGTTTGGTTCTGGTGATGCTCCAAGAGTATATAAAGTATTTAACATTCTGAATGAGTTCTTTGTTACTAATGTTCTACCATCAACACCCATACCACCTATTGCTTCAGTTACCCAAGTTGGGTCTCCAGAGAATAAATCATTGTAATCAGGAGTTCTTAAGAATTTAACCATTCTTAATTTCATAACGAAGTGGTCCATTATTTCTTGTACTTCTTCTTCTGTTATAGTTCCAGCAGCTAAATCTCTTTCGAAGTATATATCTAAGAATGTAGAAGTTCTACCTAAACTCATTGCAGCACCATTTTGGTCTTTTATAGCACCTAAGTAACCGAAGTATAACCATTGTACAGCTTCTTTTGAGTTTGTAGCTGGCTTAGATATATCAAATCCGTAAGCAGCAGCCATTCTTTTTAATGCTTCTAAAGCTCTTATTTGATCAGATATTTCTTCTCTTAATCTTATAGTTCCTTCGTCTAAGTAAGAAACCTCTAAAGAATCTTTTTGAACTATTTTATCTTGTATTAATTTATCTACACCGTATAAAGCAACTCTTCTGTAGTCACCTATTATTCTTCCTCTACCGTAAGCATCTGGTAAACCAGTTACTATACCAGATTTTCTAACAGCTCTCATTTCAGCAGTGTAAGCATCGAATACACCTTGATTATGAGTTTTTCTGTACTTAGAGAATATCTCACTTATTTGAGGATCACATTCGTATCCGTAAGCTTTACAAGAAGCTTCAACCATTCTTACACCACCGTATGGCATAACAGCTCTTTTTAAAGGAGCATCAGTTTGGAAACCAACTATTGTTTCTATTTCTTTATCTAAGTACCCAGCAGCGTAAGCATCTATAGCAGATACAGTTTTTGTATCAACATCTAGAGTACCACCGTTATCTCTTTCTTGCTTGAATAAAGCCATAGCTTGATCCCATAATTTTTTAGTGTTTTCTGTAGCTCCAGCTAAGAAAGAGTCATCTCCTTCATATGGAGTGTAGTTTGCTTGGATGAACCCTCTAACATCTATTTCTTTAGTCCATCTACCTTCTTTAAATCCTTGCCATGCGTTCATTTGAATAGCCTCCTTAGTTAAGTCAGGTTTAAATTTGTAAAAGTTAATTTTGTTTTGAATATATATATAAAATCTAGCTAGATATTTTTTAAACAATATAATCATAACATAGAAAGGGTATTTTGTATACAACATTTCTTTAAAATTTGTCGTTTTTTAGGTGATTAACTTTCATTTTATATTGTTATGTTCATATAAATACCCATACATTCCCATATTCAAACATAACAATATAAAAAAATTTAAATATGAAACTTAAAAAATCTATAGCATATATGTACAAATTTTGAATATCTATAGTTATATAGGGGAGGGGGGATTTTATGTTTATTATAGTATTACTATTTTTGCTTGGTTTTATACTAATTAGCAAAGGAGCAGATGTATTTATAAACTATACAGTTATAATAGGAAAGAAAACTAATATATCTGAACTAATACTAGGCGCTACAATAGTAAGTTTTGCAACAACATTGCCAGAACTTACAGTATCTTTATTTGCATCATTCGATGGACACACTACTATGAGTTTAGGTAATGCAATAGGCTCAATTATTTGTAATACAGGCTTAGTTTTAGGACTAGTAGCATTTATAAGCCCATTTAAAGTAGATAAAAATATGTTTTTCTCAAAGTCTATCTTACTTTTAATATCAGTAGTAATAATGATACTATTAGGTTTAGATGGAAACATAAATCAAAAAGATGGAATTATACTTTTAGCAATGTTGGGTGTATATATGTATAGCAATTACAAAAGTGTTGCAGATGACAATAAGAAAAATAATAAATCAATGAGAAATACAAAGAATACTACTCTTACAGAAGGATTAAAGATAGGAATATTCTTTGTAATTGGGCTAGTAATGATGGTATTTGGATCAAAATTGCTTGTGGATAATGGAGTCAAGATAGCACAGTTTTGTAAAATACCACAAGGAGTAATTAGCCTTACAGTCATAGCTCTTGGAACATCTTTGCCAGAACTAGTTTCATCTATAACAGCAATAAAGAAAAAACATCATGCAATATCAGTAGGAAATATTTTAGGTGCTAATATATTAAACATAGTTTCTGTAATTGGCATTTCAGCTATACCTAATAATATACCTATACTATCTCAGACTATGAAAATAGACTTTCCATTTATGATACTATTATTACTAATATTAATATTGCCTACTATTAAAAAAGATAAGCTATATAGATGGCAAGGCCTACTGATGCTTATGATATATTTTACATATATGACTACACTATATTTCATGTATATTGCTTTGTAATATTAAGTTTAAATTTATATCGTCGTGAATATTATATACATTTAAGGGACAAAATACTAATTGCATATTACCTAAAAACAATATATAATAGATAAATCAAGGAAAATTGATAACGGAAAGGAAATAATATATGAACACAATAAAATTTGAAGATTTACCGATAAGCGACGATATAAAAAGAGCAGTAATAGAAATGGGATTTGAAGAACCATCTCCGATACAAGCACAGTCTATACCTGTGATTTTATCAGGGAAAGATGTTATAGGACAAGCTCAAACAGGAACGGGAAAAACAGCAGCATTTAGTATACCAATATTAGAAATGGTAGATCAAAAGGATAAAAGCTTACAAGCAGTAGTACTTTGTCCAACTAGAGAACTTGCTATACAAGTTTCTTCTGAAATAAGAAAAATAGGTAAGTATATGCACGGAGTAAAAACTTTACCTGTTTACGGTGGACAACCAATAGATAGACAAATAAAATCATTAAAGAGTGGAGTTCAAGTTGTAATAGGTACTCCAGGTCGTGTTATAGATCATATAAATCGTAAGACATTAAAAATGGATAACGTAAAAATGGTTATATTAGATGAAGCAGATGAAATGTTAGATATGGGATTCAGGGAAGATATAGAGATGATATTAAGCAAGACTCCAGAAGAAAGACAAACTACTTTCTTCTCAGCTACTATGGCAAAGGGGATATTAGATTTAACTAGAAAATATCAAAATGACCCACAACATATAAAAGTTGTTAGACAAGAACTTACAGTTCCTAACATAAAGCAATACTATATAGAAACTAGATCATCTAATAAATTAGAAGTATTATGTAGATTAGTAGATGTTTATAATCCTAAATTATCTGTTGTTTTCTGTAACACAAAAAGAGGAGCAGATGAATTAGTTAGTGATTTACAAGCTAGAGGATACTTTGCAGATGCATTACACGGGGATTTAAAGCAAACTCAAAGAGATATAGTTATGGATAAATTCAGAAGCGGAACAATAGATATATTAGTAGCTACAGACGTTGCAGCTAGAGGTATAGATGTTGATGATGTTGAAGCAGTATTTAACTATGATTTACCACAAGATGAAGAGTACTATGTACACAGAATCGGTAGAACTGGTAGAGCTGGTAGAAATGGTATATCATTCACTTTCGTATTTGGTAAAGATATGAGAAAAATGAGAGACATAGAAAGATATACTAAAACTAAATTAGTTAAGCATGATATACCTTCAATAGCAGATGTTGAAGAAAAGAAAGTTAATGCATTCTTTAACCAAGTTAAAGAAGTTATAGAAGCTGGTCACTTAACAAAGCAATTACAATGGATAGAAAGCTTCTGTGCTGATTCTGAAGCAGATTATAGTACAGTAGATGTAGCTGCTGCCCTTTTAAAATTAGCTTTAGGTGAAGAAAAACAAGAAATAGTTGAAGAAAAGCCAAGAGAACGTAGAGAACGTGGAGAACGTAGAGAACGTAGAGGAACTACTGGAGCTCAAGAAGGAATGGTTAGATTATTCATAAACGTAGGTAGAAACCAAAGAGTTCAAGCTAAGGATATAGTAGGTTCTATAGCTGGAGAAGCTGGAATACCTGGTAAATTAGTTGGAACAATAGATATATATGACAAGTATACTTTCGTTGAAGTTCCTAAGGAAAATGCAAAAAAAGTATTAGAAAAAATGAAAGATATACAAATAAAAGGTAACAAGATAAACATAGAACAAGCTAATAGAAAAAAGAAATAGTTAATAAAAAGGTATGATTAATTTTAATCATACCTTTTTTGCGTTTACAAAAGAATGTAGTCTTTACAAATAATTATATTAAAATTAATATAATAGTAATAATTACATTTGGAGGAATAGTTTACATGAAAATATTAAGCCATGGATGTACACTAGATTGTTTTGATAGTTGTAAGTTTAATGTATATGTAGAAGATGGCAGGGTTCTTAAAATAGAAGGTGATAAAAATCATGCATATACTAAAGGTTTTATATGTAAAAAGGGAAAAGCGCACTTAGATCGATTAAATCATAAGGATAGAATATATACTCCACTTTTAAAAGTTAATGATGAGTGGCATGAAATTAGTTTTAAAAAAGCTATAGAAATAATATCGGATAAATTAAAATATTATAAAGAAGAATACTCGGCAAAATCTATCATGTATTATGAACAATATGGTAGTGGTTCCGTTTTAAAAAGTATAGGAGGAATATTTTTTAATTTTTATGGAGGTGCAAGCGTTCAAAAAGGGGGTCCTTGTTGGAGTGCAGGTATAAAAGCTCAAAAATATGATTTTGGAGATATAAGATCACATTCAATTGATGATATTTTAAATAGTAAAAATATATTCGTATGGGGAAAAAATCCATCTTATACAACTATACATACTATGCAAATGATAAACAAAGCAAAGAAAAATGGAAGTAAATTAATAGTTATAGACCCTATATTTACGTCAACTGCAAAGATGGCAGATAAGTACATAAGAATAAATCCGGGGACAGATGGTGCTTTGGCTTTGGCGATGATTAAGATAATAATTAATGAAAATTTACATGACTTAGACTTTCTAAATTCTTATGTATTTGGATTTGAAGAATTTAGAAAATATATTGATAGTTTGGATTTGGAGTACTTAATAAGTGAGTGTGGGGTAGAAGAAACTGAAATAAGAGAATTAGTAAGATTATATAGTGAGAAATATAGTACAATTTATATTGGATATGGCATGCAAAAATATAGAAATGGTGGGAATACAATAAGGTCAATAGATGCACTAGGTGCAATTACAGGACAAATAGGATTTAGTGGAGGCGGAGTAAATTATGCAAATATGGTGTACCCAAAGGTATTAAACTTAGATCCTTACAATAGTGAAAAATATGCCAATAATAGAGAGTTTTATGTAAGTAAAATAAGTGATTTTATTAATGATTCTTTGGATGAAAGAAAAGATGGAATACCTGTTAAAATGGCAGTTATAACAAAAAGTAACTTATTAAATCAATTAGCTAATCTTAGTGAATTAGAAAGAGCTATGTCAAAGGTAGAATTTAAAGTATGTTTTGATATGTTCATGACAGATACAGCTAACGCCTGTGATTTATTTATACCATGTACAAATACACTAGAAAGTGAAGATATTATTTTTAGCTCTATGACTAATCCATATATAATTTATAATGAAAAGGCAGTAGAACCTGAAAATAAGCTAATGGATGAATATTATTTCTTTAGAGAATTAGCAACCAAAATGGAACTAAGACAATATCCCAAAGTATCAAAATTTGAATATTTAACAAAAGTAGTAGAACCTTTAAAAAAATATGATTTAGATATAGATTTAGAAAAAATCAAAAATGACTATGTTACAATACATAATCCAATAGCATGGGAAAATAAAAGATTTGAAACTCCATCAGGGAAATTTGAATTATATTCAAAGCAAGCACAGATGGATGGTTTAAGTGGAATTCCTGTATATGTAAGTTTAAAAAAAGAAAATAAATTTAGGCTTTTAACCAATCATGCTAAAGATGCAATAGCTAGCCAACACTTTATGGATAAAAAAGGAATATCAAAAGCATATATTAATGAAAAAATGGCAATAAAATTAAATATAGAGAATAATGAGGTTGTAAGTCTAAAATCTAAAAATGCTATAATAAATGTAGAAATGAATATCGATAATAGTGTAAGTAACTATATTGTAAAGATGTATGCTGGATGGTGGAAAAAACATGGTAATCCAAATTTAATAACAGATAGTGGAATATCTGATATGGGTGGACAAGTGACTTATAATGAAACTTTCGTAGACATAATAAAACAAAAGTAGTTAAATTTCATTGAAGGATAAAAGAGATAATTAATAGAATTGATTAGAAGTTAATACTTTTGAAGATAGTAAGGGGGCATACTAATGATAAAATATTCTTTAGACCAAAAAAATCTATTAATAGAATTCATGTCTACAGAACTAGATCACCATATAACTAATGAAGTTAGAGATGAAATAGACAATATACTAATTTCAAAGCCAGTTAAAAATATAATATTTGATTTTAAAAATATTAATTTCATGGATTCATCAGGTATAGGTGTAATTATAGGGCGATATAAAAAGATTTCCAATGAAGGTGGAAAAGTATCAGTAGTAAACGTAAATGCTAGAGTGAAAAAAATCTTTGATTTATCAGGGATGAATAAGATAATAGGTATTTATGATACATATGAAGAAGTAGTAAGTTCTTTGTAAGGGGGAATATATTATGAGTAATATTATGGAAGTTAAATTTTCTGCCAAGTCTGAAAATGAAAGCTTAGCGAGAGTTATAGTTGCATCTTTTGCAGCAAAATTAGACCCAACACTAGATGAATTAGCAGATATAAAAACAGCAGTATCTGAAGCTGTAACTAATGCAATCATACATGCATATGATGAAGATGAATCAAAGTTTGTATATTTAAGATGTGAGATAAAAGAAGATATAATAAAAATTGTAGTAGAAGATAGAGGAAATGGTATAGAAGATGTTCAAATGGCTATGCAACCACTTTATACATCAAAGCCAGAGCTTGAAAGATCAGGAATGGGATTCACTGTTATGGAAAGTTTTATGGATGGTGTAGCGGTAAGTTCAATAAAAAATGATGGAACTAAAATTGTTATGACAAAAAAAATAAACTTACCTAAATAAAGTCCAAAAAGAATAGAGGTTTTATTATGGGGATAACTGCAAGAAAAGAAGAAAAAAGAGTATTGCTTAGCCATGAAGAGACATTAGAATTAATAGATAAAGTTCAACACGGAGATGAAGAGGCTAAAGAAATTTTAATATCTAGTAATTTAGGTTTAGTTAGAAGTGTTGTTACAAAGTTTTTAAATATAGGTTATGATAGAGATGATTTATTTCAATTAGGCTCGATAGGGCTGATGAAATCTATATATAAATTTGATCCTAAGTTTAATGTAAAATTTTCAACTTATGCGGTGCCTATGATTTTAGGTGAAATAAAAAGATATTTAAGAGATGATGGTATGGTTAAGGTTTCAAGATCTCTTAAACAAATAGCTATAAAAGCTAAAATACAAAGCGAAGTCTTGACTAAGAAACTAGGAAGAGAACCAAGTATAGAAGAATTAGCAAAAGAATTAGATGTAGAAAAAGAAGATTTAGTAATGGCGATGGAATCTAATTTTTCAGTAGAGTACCTACATGGTGTAATCCACGAGGAAGAAGGTAACCCAATATGCTTAATAGATAAAATAAGCATGAAGGGAGAAAGTGAAGAAGAAAAGGTAATAGATAATCTCTTGCTTAAAGAAGTATTAGGTAAGTTAGAAAAAAGAGAAAGACAGATTATAATGCTTAGATATTTTGAAGATAAAACTCAAAGTGAAATTGGTGAATTACTCAATATATCACAAGTACAAGTATCTAGAATAGAAAAGAAAGTGTTATCAAAATTAAAATCATACATTAGCTAGATTTATGAAAATTAAAATTATGAAAAATATTTAAAGTATCTAGTAAATAAAAAATAAACCTCTAATTCTTATATGAAAATTAGAGGTTTATTTTTTTTTATTCAACAAATAATAAAGAAGAAGGAGGTATCATAAATGGAATACATTTACTTAATACCTAAAAGTATAAAACCTTTCAATACTAAAAAATCAAGCATTTGCTTAGAAGACATTTACGATGTATATCCCAAAGATTATGAAAGGCAATTAAATAATATTTGCTTAAGAGAGTATAAGGAACATAATTCTAATTATGATGTAATACATCTAGGCGAAATTATAGAAGCTGTTAATAATAGATTTCCAACCTTACGTCTTAATTTTTTAAAAACAGATGATATTATAATCTTTTTTAATGATGATAAAAAAGATAGAACAAAGTATATAAGAGTATTTATAGTATCTATAGTAGTATTAATGGGTTCTATAATGGGAATAATGAACTTTCATGCAGATGTTAATATGGCACAATCTCAATTTATGATGGTAAATGCAATAACTAATGATGCAAAATCATATATGACATATTTTCAGTTGCCTTATTCGATTGGAATTGGCATTGGCGTGGCTCTATTTTTTAATAAGTTTATACCTACATACTCAAAGGGAGAACCCAGTCCATTAGATTTAAGAATGGTTTCTTTGAATAAAGAGATAGAAAATCAATTAAGAAAGAAATGATGAGGGTATTGTGTGAAAGGATTTTTAATTTTATTTGGATTATCATCAGGCATAATGGTTGGAGCTGGTGTAGTTTCCCTATTAATATTGGTAGGAATTATACCTAGAATGGCTCAAGTAAGTAAAACAAAAGAGCATATAGCGATTTATGAGGGATTACTTGTTATAGGTACTTTGTTAGGT
The DNA here is from genome assembly GCF_035470145.1 of Romboutsia sp. Lineage (GTDB taxonomy): Bacteria > Bacillota > Clostridia > Peptostreptococcales > Peptostreptococcaceae > Romboutsia_D. Next base: position 17,982 of record NZ_DATIRC010000440.1, on the reverse strand, counting down.
GGTTTTATATCTATTCAAAATTTACATTTTAATATAGGCAAAATCGGTGCAATAGTATTTGGATTAGGTTATGGAGTGTTTGTAGGATTTTTAAGTTCTGGGCTTACAGAAGTATTAGATTATATTCCGGTAGTATCAAGAAGGATTAAAATACCTATAATATGTTTAAAATATATAATAGTATCGATGCTAATTGGAAAAGTGCTAGGTTCCTTTATAGGATGGACAATAATTAAAGGAGGTTAAAAAGGTGAATAAAAAGGTAGATAAAAAGATATATAAAAAGATAGATAAAGATTATAAAAAATATGTAGATGAAATAAGTCCCAAGCCCAAGTATTTAAAAAACTATGTTTTTGCATTTGTAGTAGGTGGAATTATTAGTGTAATAGGGCAAATCATAAATAATTTATATATTAATTTTGGTGGACTAGACAAAATAGCAGCTGCAAGTGCAACATCCATAACTTTAATTTTTATAGGTGCTTTCCTTACAGGTTTAGGTGTATATGACCTTATAGGAAAAAGAGCTGGAGCGGGTTCTATAATTCCAATAACTGGATTTGCAAATTCAATAGTATCTCCAGCTATGGAATATAAACGAGAAGGTTATGTGCTTGGAGTAGGGGCAAACCTATTTAAAATAGCAGGACCAGTATTAGTATATGGGATAGGCTCATCTATTTTATGTGGGTTTTTCTATTATATTTTTACTCTAGTAAAGTAAGGAGATGAAAGTGTGAAAAGTAAAAGAATAGGAACAAGGACTGTAAAGCTAGAAAATAAACCAACTATAATAGCTGCATCTTCTGTTGTAGGACCAAAGGAAGGTGAAGGGCCACTTAAGGAACATTTTGATTTAATTTTAACTGATGATTTATATGGTGAGAAATCATGGGAATTAGCTGAAAGTAAAATGGTAGAGACTGCTATGAATAAAGCTGTAAAAAAAGCAGGTAAAAAACTAGAAGATGTTAATTACATTTTAGGTGGAGATTTAATAAATCAATTATTTCCGGCTTCTTTTGCGGCCAGAGAATTAGGTGTACCATTCTTTGGAATATATGGAGCTTGTTCTACAATGGCAGAGGGAATGTGTTTAAGTTCAATGCTTGTAGATGGAGGTTTTGCAGATTTGATTTTATCGGGAACATCTAGTCATTATTGTACAGCAGAAAGACAATTTAGATTTCCGCTAGAGCTAGGAAATCAAAAACCTATGACAGCTCAATGGACAGTTACTGGAGCAGGCAGCGTGTTGATAGCACCTAATGGCAAGGGTCCAAAAGTAAAATACGTAACTGTAGGAAAAGTAATAGACAAAGGAATGGATGATGGTAATAATATGGGTGCAGCTATGGCTCCAGCAGCTATAGACACTATATATGCATATTTTAATGATACTAAAGATGACCCAAATAGCTTTGATTTAATAGCAACTGGAGATTTAGGGAAGTTAGGAAAACAAATAACAGAAGATTTATTAAAACAAAAAGGGATTGATATATCCAAGGTTTATACTGACTGCGGTATAGAAATATTTAATTTAGAAGAACAAGATGTACACTGCGGCGGAAGCGGATGCGGATGTTCAGCAACTGTATTTGCAGGATACATTTATAATAAATTAGTAAATAAAGAGTTTAATAAAGTTATGCTAGTTTCAACAGGAGCATTGTTATCTCCGACAAGTACATTGCAAAAACAAACAATACCATGCGTTGCACATGCAGTGGTTATTGTAAATGAGGAGTGATTTAAAATGTTTATGGAGTATATAAATGCATTTTTGGTTGGAGGAGTGATTTGTTTAATTGCTCAAATACTGATGGATTATTTCAAAATGCAGACTCCTTATATTATGGTTACGTATGTAACTAGTGGAGTTATTTTAACATTTTTAGGAATATATGAACCGATAGTTAAATTTGGAGGATCTGGAGCGACAGTACCTATAATAGGATTTGGATATTCTCTTGCAAAAGGCGTAATAAAATCAATTAAAACAGATGGCTTTTTAGGTATATTTTTAGGAGGAACAACCGCTACAGCAGGAGGTATAGCAGCTGCAATATTCTTTGGGTACATGATGGCAGTAGTATTTACGCCTAAAACAAAACCATAAAATGTAGTCATAAAAATAATTAAATTTAATTATAATATAAAGCTTTAACATGCTAACACATAATTAATTATAATGTTAAATTTAAATAGGTATTAAAACAAAGAAGCTAACTATTAATTAAAAATAGTTAGCTTTTTATAATTATTCAACCGTATTCTGAGGAGGAGTTGGAGTGGTTCCACCGCCACCGTTATTAGGAGGAGTTGGAGTAGTTTCCCCACCATTATCAGGAGGAGTTGGAGTTTCTTCAGGTTTTGGTTGTGTGGATGGATGAGAAGTATATCTACTTGGAGCTGTGCCTTTTATAAATGCAGCATTAGAACCACTAGATGATCTTCCACCATCTATTAAATTAATTTTTGTAAAGTATATATTGTCAGGTTGTTTAAATTCAATACGTCGTAAGTTTTCGTGCACTTGTCTCATAACTTTAGACCATAATCTTGCAGCAGTGCCACTACCACCAGGAATACTTCTACGAGCAATAAAATTACCTGTATTTGGATTTTTTCTACCAGCATCATCACCTATATAAGTTGCACCAACATAATATGGAGTGTATCCAACAAACCATACATCTAAAGCTTTATTAGTAGTACCAGTTTTACCAGCAACCGGCATTCCACCAGGTATAGCAGCAGATCTACCTGTACCTTCAGTTACAACTGAAGCAAGCATATCAGTAATTACATAAGCTACCTCAGGATCTACAACCTTATGCTCTTCAGGTATATTTTTTACTATTAATTGACCATCGTAACTTGTTATAGTAGTAAATATTGTAGGTTCTATATAAACACCACCATTAGCTAAAGTACCATAAGCTGAAGCCATTTCAAGTGGCGAAATACCTTTTGTCATACCTCCAAGTGTTAAAGCTGGGAATCTTCTATCGTTATTACCAGCATCAGCAGTTTTACTATCTACTAACGTTGATATACCAAAGTTCTTTAAGTAATCCATCATTATATCGATACATTCTTCATAAGAGCTTCCTAACATTTCAGAAGTCTTTATAGCTATTGTATTTGAAGAGTAAGCAAGAGCTTTACGTAAACTCATAGTACCTTTACCTGCAGTAGTCGTGTTAGGATTCCACTTGTTATTTTCTCTAAATTTATAACCACCTTTAGCATCACTAAGTGCATTAGACTGAGTTATTTTTAAAGTATCTATAGCAGGAGTATAAACTGATAAAGGTTTTATAGTTGAACCAGGTTGTTGAGCTGTAGTAGCTCTATTTAAAGTTTTTCTTCCTGTAATATGTCTACCACCGACTAATGCTTTAATTTCACCAGTTCTATAGTCTAATATAACCATTGATGATTGTGGTTGAGCAATTCCGTCAGAACCAGAGCCAGAATCATTACCAGGGAAGTTATTATTATTTTCGTACTCTTTTTCTAATGTATCTTGCATCTTCGGATCTATAGTAGTATCTATTATTAAACCACCATTATAGAACATATTATAAGCCTCATCTCTAGTATTACCTTGTTCAATTAAAGCATCTATAACATCATACTCTATAAGGTCCTCAACAGAAGAAGATACTTTATCTTTAGACTTAGGAAGTTTTATTTCTAATTTTTCTGCAACAGCAGCATCATGTTCTTGTTGAGTTATAGATCCAACTTCTAACATTTTGTTTAAAACAACTTCTTGTCTTTTCTTAGCTTCAGGATTATTTACTGCTTTTCTAACAACCATAGTTCCTGATCTTAGTTGTTTATAGGTATCTTGGCTAGGAATAAGTCCCCAAGCGTTTAATTTTTCTACCATTTCTAATTCGATTGCAGTAGGATCATCAAGACTATCATCAGGTGTATTGATAAAGAATAATAGTCTATTTTCTACATCTTCCTTAGTCTCAATTCCTTCTAATTTAGCAGTCATATAAGCTGAATATCTTGAAGGGTTTTTAGTCGATCCAGCAAGTAGTGCAGATTGAGCAAGTGTAAGTTCTTTAGCAGTAGTATCAAAGTATCCATGAGCACCAGCTTCAGCACCAGCAAGTCCTTTACCTACGAAGAAATTGTTTAAATAAACTTCAAGTATTTCATCTTTAGTTAATGTCTTACTCATTTCATAAGCGTAGTATATATCTTTAATTTTACGAGGTATACTTTGCTCTTTAGAAGTTAATAACATTTTAGATACTTGCATAGGAACTGTACTACCACCCTGCTTAGTACCAGCTAAAGTCCTAACTACAGATCTTAATAAACCTTTAATATCAACACCACTATGTTCATAGAAGCGCTCATCTTCTATAGCAACAACAGCTTTTTTTAAATTATCATTTATTTGCTCCAATCGTACAGGATCTTTTTTATTTATACTTGGTGCATTAGATAATAGACTGCCAGTAGCGTATCTAATTTGAGTTGTTTGGTAAGTTTTTTCATCTAGGAGAGCTTTAGTAACTGGTTCTACATTTTTTAATGAGGCAAATATTAAACCAGTTCCAGCAGCAGCACCAACTACTAATAAAACTAAGAATACTATTCCAGCAACTCTAAGGAATTTAAATTTGTCCTTATTTTTGCTAGATTTATACCTATCTTTGTTGCTTGGAGTAGGGGAACTACTCTTGTTTGTAGAAGAACTAACCTTCTTTCTTCTAATTTTATTTTTATTTTCATTGTTATCATTACTCATTAAGCTTAACCTCCTTACTTAATGTAATATTATACCACATATATGGATAATTTTCTAATTACATAATAAAAATGAATATAATGTAACACTTTATATATACGCTAAATAAAAAAAAATAGTATATATTTTAAATAGTATAAATCTTATAAAATTAAAAAATTATTACTAAAATAAGTATATTTTTATAGTTTAATACTATTTATTTTTATCTAATAATATAAAAAATATGTGAAGGTTTGTTTATATGATAAATATAAAAATTAGTATGTAAAAATTTTTAATTCGATTATAAAAAAGCAAATAGTTAATGATTACTACATAAAATATTAAGGGGTGTTATTATGAAGTGGAGATTAACAAATTTAAAAAGTAATGATTTAAAGAAAATTATAATTGTATTCTCAACAATATTTATATTATCTGTATTTATAGGTAGTTTTATATATGTAGATACTAGCTTAAGACCAACGATAACTGTATTGGCAGAGACTAAGTCACTAGAACTAGCAAACAGATCCATAAATAAAGCTGTTGGAGAAACAGTTAAAGATAAAATTAATTATTCGGATTTAATGCATACAAAACTAGATTCTGAAGGAAAGATAACAATGATTCAAGCAAATACTGTAATGATGAATAAAATCGCATCTGATGTGGCATTACAAATTCAAGATGAGCTAAAAGAAGTAACGAGTACAACAGCATACATACCAATAGGAACTGCACTTGGAAGTCCTATATTAGCTAAATATGGACCACAATTAAAGGTATCAATAGAACCAATAGGAATTGTATATGTAGATTTCAAAACTAAATTTGAATCTTCAGGTATAAATCAGTCAAGACATAGAATTTATTTAGAAGCAAAAACTCAAGTAAAAGTAGTAATACCACTAACTACATCAACTAAAGAAATAAAGGCACAAATACCTATATGTGAAACTATAATTGTAGGAGATGTACCAAGTAGTTACGTAAATATACCAGAAAAAGATGTATATAATGTATTACCTCAAGTAGAAATGGAAGACGTAAAATAATAAAAATAAATGTAGTCAGTTATAGCTATAGCTATAACTGACTTATAAAAAATAAACTAGTTTTCTAACATCCATTGAATGAACACGGCATATCCAAGAGTAGGATCATTTTCAACAGCATGAGATATAGCACCTATTATTTTATTATTTTGAATTATAGGAGTACCGCTCATTCCTTGAACTATGCCACCAGATTGCATTAATAAATCTTTATCTGTTATTTTAATTTTAAAAGTTTTTGATTGTGGGTGTCTTTGTTTTTGTATATCTATAATTTGTATATCAAATTTTTTACAATTAGAGGAGTTAGTTTGTAATATTATTTCAGCTTTACCTAGTTTTACTTCATCTAAAGATGCAGTTTTATACGATTTTAAATTAGATGTATCAAAATTAACTATTTTTCCTTTTATACCAAAATCAGTATTAGAAGTAAATTGACCAATAGTATCTTTCCTTTTTGCATTTATTGATCCAACAGTACCACTAGATGATTTTTGTATATTTAAATCTGTAGTTGTAGAAATGTGACCATTTTTTATTGATATTTTTTTTGATGTACCAACACTTATAGGATGTGCAACAGCACCAAATTCACCATTAGATGGATTTATATAAGTCAAGGTAGCAAATCCACATAATAAGTTATTAAAATTAATTTTTTCTAACTCTTCCTTATTAGTTTCTAAAGTGAATCTATGATCTCCTCTTCTTACTAAAACAGACATTTTATCAGTTGGAGATAGTGTAGATAAAATATCAGAGAAATCTCCATAATTATTAATATAGGTATCGTTAATACTTAATATAGCATCTCCTAAAGTGAATGGTGATCCCTCAACATAATTTCTTACAATTATATTTTTCAACTCAGCATCTATTTGTAGCACATTCCCAATAGGCACTAAATAAATTGAATCAAATTTTGGATTAGAATGTGCATAAATTAAGCTGTTTGAGAAAAAATATAATAAAAAAGATACAATTAAGATAAATTTTAACTTTATTAAGTTTTGATTTTTAGTAGTAGATATTTTGAAAATCATAAAACACCTTCTTTCTGTCAATACTTGAATGATTTATCGGTGCTTTAACATTATTTTTTACACTAATCTATTTTTGATGCTTGGAAAACTGAAACAATAAAACCGTACTTTACATAAAAAAATAATTAATCAATTACTTAGAAATATAAGTCTATAATAATACAAACAAAATACAAAAATAAAAAAATATAATTTATTAAATTAAAAACATTATAATGTTTAAATCAATAAATAATGAGTAATAGTAATTGTTAATGGAAACTATGTAATATAAATCACAAAATAAAAATACTTAATTAATGGTTAAATAAATTAAGTATTTTATGTTTTATTCATTTTTTTTATTTTTCGTTTTTTTATTATAGTCCTTTTTTTAACGATTTTTTTAGGACTATTAAAATTAGAGCGAGTAAGTTCTACATCAGGAATAAAACCATCATCACTCCCATGAGTAGGACAAACTTTAACAGCAGCAATTAAAGCTAATTCATCTGATAATGTAGCTAAAAAACTAGCTAAAATGTTTAAATCGTCACTAGTCAAATCTTCTGCAAGAGCGATGGAAATTGTAGAAGATAGAACTATATAATCGACATATCCAAAACTGCATAACTTAGATTTAGATGGTTTTTTATTTGGATCTTTATTATCAAAATTCATATTCCATAAATACCCCCTAAGAAAAGCTCTATATAAATATATATGTAAATTTGAAAAAATAAAAACTAGAGTGATAAAATTAAATAAAAATATAAATGTTGGAAATAATATAAGAAGTATTTTGTATTTAATGAAAAAATATATATCATGAAAGGGGTACAGATGTGAAAAAATATAGGTTATTAGTTACAGTTATAATTGCTATGGGAATTATACTTATAGGTACTTTAAATCCAATTACAAATTTTCATAAAAGTACTAATTTAATTAGTAAAGGAATTATTCAAAAGGACGATAAAGAAAAGAATAATAAAGAAGATGAAAAGAGTTTTTTAATATGTATAGATCCTGGGCATCAAAAAAAGGGAGATAGTAATCCAGAATCAGTAGCACCAGGTTCATCACAAACTAAAGCAAGAGTATCATCTGGAGCTACGGGAGTAGGTACTAAAAAGCCAGAATATATATTAAATTTAGAAGCATCTACAGTTTTAAAGCATATATTAGAAGATAAGGGATATCGTGTTGTTATGACTAGAGAGGCTCATGATGTAAATATAAGTAATGCAGAAAGAGCTAGATTTGCAAATGAAAAGAAAGCAGATGTTGTTATAAGAATACATGCTGATAGCTTGGCTAACTCATCAAAAACAGGAGCATCAATCTTAGTACCATCTAAAGACAGTAAATATACAGCTAATATATATGAAAAAAGCGATAAGTGCGCTAAATCGGTTCAAGAGCAAATGAAAAAAGCAGGAATACAGGTTAATGGAGTATTTGAAAGGGGAGATTTAACAGGATTTAATTGGTCTCAAGTTCCTGTAATTTTAGTAGAAATGGGATTTTTGAGCAATTACAATGAAGACCAAATGATGTCAAACCCTGATTATCAAAGAAAATTAATGCAAAGTATTGCAGATGGAGTAGAAGAGTATTTTATGACTAAATAAGTTAGGTGATGACAATGAAGAAAAAACTAGAAAATGCCTATGCAACGGCATTGAAAAATACATTTAAAGCAGTAAATCCAATAAAAAAAAGTGTAATTAAAACAACTTGTGAAGTACATTTATATATCCAAGAAAATGCTATGGATATATTAAGAAGTAAAGGATACTATAATGAATATAAATTTTTTAAGGAGTACTTACCACGAATAAATCAAGGTTTAGTTTGGGCAGACCAAGACTTTAAGTCATATCATCATTTTTATAATCCTAAAGAAGGTAAAGGTAAATATGGATATGATGAAAATGCAATGACAGTAGCTAAAAGTTATTACAACAAAGCATTAAAATATTTTGCAATGAATAACTATTCAAGAAGTATGTTTTTCTTTGGAGCAGCATGCCATATAATACAAGATTTAACAATCCCACAGCATGCTAAGGGAAGGTTGTTGGATAACCATAGACAATTTGAGGTCTATGTAAAATCAAATTACAAAAAAATAAAGAGATTTAAATCACATGAAGCACCTATAATACTAAATAGCATAGAGGAGTATGCAGATTACAATTCTATGCGTGCGCTTAGTATAGACTACATGTATAGAAATATAGATGATTTAAACACTAAGTTTTATTTAACAGCAGTAAAGAGTATTACATTGTCTCAAAAAACTACAGCTGGATGTATGATTATGTTTTTTGAAGATTTGATGTATATATAAAACTGATAAATATTATTATAATATTGAAATTTAAATTAATAGTTTACTATTTATATAACTAAAATTAGAGAGTAGATGTATTGCAAGTATTAGTAATACATTTATAATCTAATTTTATTTTTTTTATAATATAGTAAATTATATTAAGTTTAAAGTTTGAGGTAAGTTAAATTTCGTATATATGCTTTAAAAAATAAACATATAAAATTTTTCAAGAATACTTTTTTATAAATTATATTTTTAGGCAAGTTATAACTGTAAGCTTTAAGAATTGAAATACAAAATAATAAACTTAATAAGTGTTGGCTAGGATACTTGATTTAAGTGAAAAAAGAATATATTATAGTATAGAATATACAGACAATAAAATTAACAAAGAGGTGGAAAAATGCTAGTAGTAGAAAATGTAAGTCATGGTTTCGGAGCGAGAACTATACTAGAAAATGTTTCATTTAGGCTTAGAAAAGGGGAACATATAGCATTAGTTGGTGCAAATGGAGAAGGAAAATCAAGTTTTTTAAATATAATAACAAAAAAGCTTATGCCGGATGCGGGTAATATAAAATGGTCATCAAGAGCTACTGTAGGATATTTAGACCAACATACAGTACTGAGTAAAGGAAATACTATAAGAGACATATTAAGAGATGCATTTAAATCAATGTTTGATTTAGAGCAAGAAATGATAGCTATGTACGATAAAATGGGTGAAGCTAATGATGATGAAATGGCAAAACTATTAGAAGAAACGGCAGAAATACAAACAATATTAGAGAATAGCGGATTTTATATGATAGATGCTAAAATCCAAGAAGTTGCAAATGGATTAGGATTAGGAGAAATCGGATTAGATAGAGATGTAACTGATTTAAGTGGAGGTCAAAGAACTAAAGTACTTTTAACTAAATTATTACTTGAAAATCCTACAATACTAATATTAGATGAGCCTACAAACTACTTAGATGAAGAGCATATAACTTGGTTAACAAGATATCTTCAAGAGTATGAAAATAGCTTTATATTAGTATCTCATGATATAGAATTCATAAATAACACATGTAATGTAATTTACCATATGGAAAATGGAGAATTAAATAGATATAAAGGAAACTATGATGAATTCGTTAGACTTAATGAAATAAAGAAACGTCAAGAAGAACAAGCTTATGATAGACAAGTTGAAGAAAGAAAGAGATTAGAAGACTTTGTAGCCAGAAATAAAGCTAGAGTTGCTACACGTGGTATGGCAAACAGTAGACAAAAGCAATTAGATAAAATGGAAGTATTAGAAAGGCCAAAAGAAAAGATAAAGCCAACTTTTGAATTTAAAGAAGCTAGAGTACCAAGTAGATTTGTGTTTGAAACTGAAAATTTAGTGTTAGGATATGATGAAGCTTTAACGAAGCCTCTTAATTTTACTTTAGAAAGAAATAAAAAAGTTGCATTAAAAGGTATGAATGGTGTAGGTAAATCAACATTACTTAAGACATTACTTGGAATAATAAAGCCTTTTAATGGAGATGTTAAGTTAGGAGATTACTTAGAAGTTGGATATTTTGAACAAGAAAGTTCAAGAGAAAACTATAATACTCCTATGGATGAAATATGGTCAGAATTCCCAGGTCTTACAAACTTTGAAGTAAGACAAAATCTTGCGAAATGTGGATTAACTAATGAACACATAACTAGTCAAATGAGAGTTTTAAGTGGAGGAGAAGCAGCTAAGGTAAGGTTATGTAAGGTTATGTTAAAGAATATAAATTTATTAGTACTAGACGAACCTACAAATCACTTAGATGTAGAAGCTAAAGATGAATTAAAGAAAGCGATAAGACAATTTAAAGGAACTGTTCTTTTAGTTTGCCACGAACCTGAATTCTATATGGATATAGTTGATGATGTTTGGAATATAGAAGATTTTACTACGAAGATAGTATAAGTTGTATATTAACTATTGTTCATATAATTATTCAACTATATTTTAGCGATATTAAGTATAATTGTTAAAAATAAATAAATTATTTAGCTATAGATTGAAGAATTATTTAAAAATAAATATAAGAACTTAGAGGTATGGGATAGATGAAAAAAATTTTAAATATAATATTTTCGGTATGTTTTAGCATAATAATAATAATCGGGATAATAAAATTCACTGTAGGATTTAAAGAACTTTATTATTACGATATAGATAAGTTAGATATATCTAGATTATCAAATTTATCAGAAGAAGAAATAAGGTTAAATTATGATTACTTAATAGAGTATAATTTGCGTAAAAATGAGGTTGATTTCGAGATGCCAACTATAAAATCATCTCCTCAAGGAAAAATACATTTTAAAGAAGTGAGAGATATTTTTCAAAATTTAAATAAATTATTTAATCTATGTTTTATTATTTCAATTATAGGTTTATTTGTAAATATAAAAAACAAAGAAATAAACTTTTTAAATATGATCTCAAAAGCTCTAATCACCATACCAATATTTTTAACATTACCGATATTAATAGATTTTGAGGACAGCTTTGTAATTTTTCATAAATTAATGTTTAGCAATGATTATTGGATATTTGATCCAAAATTAGATCCTGTTATAACTATGCTGCCCGAACAATTTTTCTTTCATGCTGGACTTATGATATTAGTTCTTATATTAATATCCAGTATGTTAATTTATATAATATATAGATTTTTAAGAAAAAAAAGAGAGCAGTAACAGGCTCTCTTTTTATTAATTTTAAATATTTTAATCTTCTTTACGAGTAATTTTAATAATATCTTGAAATTTACTCATAATATATTCATAATTGTTTTTATTATGAGGAAGCATACAGCTAGAGCAGTCTTTAATACCTTTTTCACTATATTTGAAGTTTCCACCACAATTTTCACCTAAAGCGTATAAGGGGCAATAACAAAATAAACAGTTGAAATCCTCGGGTTTATTAGTTTTATGACAAGGGAAATATTCACAGGTTTTGTGGTTGAAAAATTTATAATTCTCACTCATATTACCTACCTCCTAATTTTATGGAATTAATATAATTATACTAAATATTTACATTAGTGGTATAATAAAAAAAATAGTGACTAAAGGATAAGTATTACATTAAAAATTTTACATAAGTATTAAAAATGAGGTGTTAAGATGGAAGAAAAACAAGAAAGAGCATTGCTTGTAGGACTTAATATAACGTCTACAGCAAGAAAAGTTGATGATATAGACATAAATGAATCAATGGAAGAATTAAAAGAACTAGCTAAGGCGGCAGGTGCTGAAGTAGTAGGGAGTTTAATTCAAAATAAGCAAACAAGAGATGCAGCATTTTATGTAGGAAAAGGAAAAGTAGAAGAGATAAAAGCGTATTGTGATTCTTTAGATGCTACAATGGTAGTTTTCAATGATGAATTATCAGGAGCACATATAAGGAATATAGAAGACGTAGTAGGAATAAAAGTTATAGATAGAACTACTTTAATACTTGATATATTTGCTCAAAGGGCATTAACTAAAGAAGGTAAGCTTCAAGTTGAGCTTGCTCAGTTAAAATATAGATTACCTAGACTTTCTGGAATGGGTGGAGCAATGAGTAGAACGGGTGCTGGTATAGGTGCTAGGGGCCCAGGAGAACAAAAATTAGAAGTAGATAAGAGACATATACTTAATAAAGCAGCCGATATTAGACGTGAACTTAAAGAAGTTAAAAAGATTAGAGAAACTCAAAGAGTTCAACGTTTAAAATCAAATATACCTATAGTTGCGATTGTAGGATATACAAATGCAGGAAAATCTACTTTATTAAATGAAATAATAAAAACACATAAAGATTATGAAAAAGAAAAAGAAGTAATGGCAAAAGATATGCTATTCGCTACATTAGATGTAACGCTTAGAAAAGCACTTTTACCAAATAAAAAAGAATTTTTAGTAGTAGATACTGTTGGTTTCGTTAGTAAACTTCCACATGATTTAGTAGAGGCATTCAAGGCAACTTTAGAAGAAGTCCATTATGCAGATTTGATTTTACATGTAATAGATGCGACTAATAGTAGTTATGAGCTTCAAAAGAAAACTACAGAGAGTGTGCTTAAAGAATTAGGTGCAAATGATAAAAAGACTATAATTGTTTATAATAAAATAGATAGATTAGAATTAGATATATATCCTAAAAATACTGATGATATTATATATATATCAGCTAAAAAAGGTATAAACATGGATAAGTTACTACAAATGGTAGAAGATGCTTTAATGGAAAACACATATCCAGTGACACTTTTATTACCTTATGAAAGAGGAGATATATTTAGTAGAGTTAAAGATAAATACAATGTATCAAATTTTGAATATGTAGAAAATGGAATAACGCTTAATGTAAATTTAGAAGAAGCAGATTATAATATATATAAAGAGTATATATTAGATAAGTAGGTAATAACATGAATATAAATTGGGATAATATAGATAAATTGGAGGATTATTACATAACATACCTTCTATATAAAGAATCAAAAACAGTATCTCAAATTAGTAAAATAAGGAATATGTCAACTTCAGAGATTAATGATCAATTAATAAAAGCTAAGCTAGAAATAAAGGCAATACTTAAAGATAAAGTAGAATTGTCTAAAGATACTATAGATAAATTTTTAGGGTTAAACAAGTTTGACAGGCTTGAATTTATGAATAGTTTAAATTCAGAAAGAATGCTAGATTTTAAGAGGAAACTTTACAAGAGGATACTTACCGAAAGAAATGTTGAAGATCTCATGATTTTAATTTGGGCAACGGGTGAATTAAAAGATAATAGATTTTTAAATTTACTACATCCACTCACAAGTCATAGACACTCAGATGTAAGAAGGATAACTTATTCAGCGCTTAGAAAGATTGAATCACCAAGTAGCAGAGAATATTTACAAAGAGGTCTTTATGACACAAATGCACAAACTAGGCAGTATTGTGCAAAGGCGCTTGCTAAGATAGGAAATAAAAACAGTTTAAGAATGTTAAGGCAACTTAAAAGTAAAAAACAATTTGAAAAAGACTATGTGTTAAGAGCGTACGAAGAAGCTATTGATATATTAGAAAAATCAGATAAATAACATAAATATTTAAGACCTAACATATAATTAATAAATTAATTATTTACCTATAGTGTATCTCCAGAAGTTAACATAAAAAAAGAGAGTTAATAGGAGGGGTTTAAAAATGATAGTAAGACGTTGTGCAGGTGGAATAGTATTTTATGCAAATAAGGTACTTATGGTAAAAAATGATAGAGGTGAATGGACACTTCCGAAAGGTAAGATTCATGATCAAGAACTTCAACATGAAAGTGCAGTTCTTAGAGTAAAGGAAGAAACAGGAGTATATGCTAGTGTAATGGAAGTAGCTGGTGATACTATGTATGAGTTTTTCTCAAGAAGTAGACAAAAAGAAGTATGCAATGCCATTATGTGGTACATTATGGAGACAGAAAATACTGAATATATACTAAAAGATGAATTTACTGAGGGTGGATTTTTTAAAGTTAAAGATGCTATAAAGATGTTAACACACAACGAAGAAAAATCTCTAGTAGATATATCTTATAAAAAATATAAAGAATTAAAGAAACAAGTTGAACAAGGCAGTGCTACACTGTAAATTATGAATAGATTAGAAGATAAATCAAAGAAAGGGCTTAGCCCTTTCTTTTTTGATTTATACAACTATATTGGATATAATAAATAGTATGTCACAAAGATACATAAGCTAGCAGAAAAATAAATATAAAAAAATATAAGTTTTTAGAACTGATGAATTTTTTAGTTAATCATATTCAGATAAAGTCTTATTAGTGATTATATAAGAAAATTAATTTATAGAATTGGAGGATGTTATGAGTACATATAAAACATTACATGAATTTGGAATGGATGAAATTATAATAGATAAATCTACTTTTATAGGATATGCAAAGCCTATAAAAACTGAAGAAGAAGCAGTAGAATTTGTGAATGAGATAAAGAAAAAACATAAGGATGCAACACATAATGTATGGGCATATACTGTTGGTAAAAATATGAATATACAAAGGTATAGTGATGATGGCGAACCACAAGGTACAGCGGGAATACCTACGTTAGAGGTTATAAAAAAAGAAGATTTAAGAGATGTAGTAGTGGTTGTTACTAGATACTTTGGAGGCATAAAGTTAGGAGCAGGCGGCTTAGTTAGAGCATATACTAAAGGAGCTAAGGTAGGATTAGAAGCGGGTAAAATAATTGAGAAAGTAATGTATCAAGAAGTTAGTATTAAAATAGACTACACTCAACTTGGGAAAGTTCAAAATGAAATAATGAATATGGGCTACTTTGTTAAAGACACTATATATGAAGATAATGTTGGCATAATAGTATACTCAAGAATTAATGAAGTTGAAAATCTTACATCTAGGATGACAGATATAACTAGTGCAACAGCAGAGTTAAAGTTAGGAGAAGAATTCTATTTATCAGAGCAAAATGGTCAGATAATATTGTAAAATTATATACTGTGTGCAAATATTCACGCTGAAAAATATTATAATAAATAGGATTTTTATTAGGACAATCTAAGATAGAAAAATAATCTAAGTATAAAAAATATCAAAGCAGATAAAATTATCTACTTTGATATTTTTTTAGAGTAAGGGAGCATAGTTATACTGAATAGATATATTTTACTTTAAACAATTATTTTTTTTAGGAGATGAAATACCTTTTTTAACTTCTATACAACCTACTATTAATAAGAATAATCCAAATATTTTTTTTAGAACCTCGGAGGATAAATAATTAGCTAAAAATGAACCACATATAGCACCTAATATACCAAATAAAGCTATAGGAATAACTAAGTTAAAAACCACAGTTTTATTTTTTATATGTATAATTAAAGCAATTATAGTCATTGGTATTGAAGACAATAAGTTAACGCTTTGAGCTATTTTAGGGTCAATACTTGCAAATATAACAAGTGCAGGAATAAGAATTGTTCCACCACCCATTCCCATTCCACCAATAATCCCAGCAAAAAATCCAATTATACCAAATAACATTAAAACACCATCCTTAGCGAAGCTATAATCATTATTAATCCAAAAGATATCCTAAGAAATCGACCAGTAACTTTGCATAAAATCTTAGCGCCAATAATACCACCAATAATACTTCCTATGGCAACTTGAATAGTCAAACTAATATCGTAGGTTCCTTTAGAAATATATATTACAGAACTTGCTCCTGATAAAAAAATTATTATAGCTAAAGCTGTAGCATGAGACTTATGTTCTTCAACCTTAACAATATTATTTAATATAGGAACTAAAAGTGTTCCTCCTCCAGACCCAAATATACCATTAACAAATCCAGTAAAGATACCTATTAATGTATTTTTAATATTAAAATTAAAATGTTTGTTTTTCACATTTATCACCTTCTAAATATATTTTTCGCATAAATAGTAAATTATATTTATAAAAAGTAACTTATATTATGTAATACAAAATCAATTAATAGTATAAGCTATGCTTATATAAATAAGTTGTTAAAAATATAAGATATAATACTAATAAGCTACAGGATATAAGATTGAAAAATATATGATATAATAGATTTATACAAAAATATAAATATCAGAGAGGAGAAAATTATGACTGAAATGAATGAAAAAATAGATAAAACAGTTCAGTGGTTAAGAGATAAAGTTAATGAAGCTAACTGTAAAGGGTTAGTAGTGGGAGTGTCTGGAGGAATTGATTCTGCAGTAGTTGCTTACTTAATAAAAAAAGCATTTCCTGAAAATTCTATGGGAGTTATAATGAGCATAAAGAGCAATCCTAACGATAGAGAGGATGCTTTAAAGGTTATTAATGGTTGTAAAATAGAATACATTGATTTAGACCTTACAGAGCCTCAAAGCTTAATATTAGATACAGTAACTAATTCTCTTAAGGAAAAGAATTTATATAAAGAAGACTACTTAAGAATGACAGATGCTAATCTTAGAGCAAGAATAAGAATGAGTACTGTATATACAGTGGCAAATAATTTAGGATATTTAGTAGTAGGAACTGATAATGCTGCAGAAATACATACAGGATACTTCACAAAATATGGAGATGGTGGAGTTGACTTAGTACCACTTGCAAATCTTACAAAAAGAGAAGTATATGAATGGGCAAAAGTATTAGGAATACATGATGATGTAATAAATAAATCGCCTTCTGCAGGGCTTTGGGAAGGGCAAACTGATGAAAAAGAAATGGGAACAACTTATGATATGATAGATGCTGTACTTGAAGGAAGACTAGATGAAGTTCCTCAGAAAGATCAAGAAATAATATCAAGACTTCATAGAGTTAGTGAACACAAAAGACATATAGCGCCTAAACCACCTAAGTTCTAATTTACTAATTTAACTATTTATGCTAAAATTTACGAGTGATGATAAAATCATCAAATATATGCTAAATAAATGGATAGATATAATAGATATTTATCCTCAAGTAATATACAAAAATTAATTATACGTATTAAGGAGTGGAATTATGGGACGTATAGGAAACATAATCAATAAAAAAGGTAAACAAGATGCTAAAAGGGCTAAAATATTCACTAAGCATGCTAGAGCAATAGCAGTTGCAGCTAAAGAAGGTGGAGGAAATCCAGACTATAATGCAACATTAAAAACAGCTATAGAAAAAGCTAAAGCTGATAACATGCCTAATGACAACATAGACAGAGC
>NZ_DATIRC010000439.1:0-1675 GCF_035470145.1 Romboutsia sp. | reverse complement strand
TTTGGATTGGATGACATACACAATATTTTCAGGTAATGAAAAAAGGGTTACCGAAATCACCGATACCTTTCGGAATAAATACGATAACGATAGCAACCCTATTTCAGAAAGAAGTATTAATTTAAAATGAAAGTTGTTATCCTAATCCGACCATTTTCAACGCCTCATTAATCTCAATGTATGGAGCAACAGTATACCTAAAGCCGGGTATGCCAAAAAAGGTTATATATCTATTTGTGACATATTTAAATCCGTGGGCTAATTTATCATTATTAAGCTCAAAAATCTCTATTCCTTGGATTCCTTCTTCCATCATACCACGAACATAAGGCCCCTTTATAACCATATAATCGGGTAAAGGAGGTAACTCCGAAAATCGTTTTGCTATTTCATTTGCACTTTCTGGGGGAAATGAGATCTTACCTATAATAACCATAGTTCACCTCTTTCTGTCTTAGTGAGAAGGGATATTATTAACCTGAGAGTTATAGTTTTATGCTCCTTATAGAACAGCAATATTGTTTAAGGAGCGGAGTAGATATATTTGTATGCCCCTAAATGGTTATAGCCTCAGAATGAGGATAAACGTGGTCTTCCCCCATTTAGTGGACACACCGAAAAGTTAAATGTTGGATAGCAAGAAAAAGATCGAGAATGAGGTCAACAGAATTAGAAAAGTTTCCCAAGGAAATCGAATCCAAATAGAGATTAGATTTAGTTTTTAGCATCCGTTTATTAAACCTTGTTCATATTATAAAACAATATACATGTCAAATATAATAAAATATAATATATCAATTGGTTATATCACATTGTGACAATAGTTGGTAGGACAAATTGATATAAAATTGAGCTTTGCTTGATTGCAGATACCTTGTCAGTATCTGGACTTAAAGATTGTTTAACAGAGGTTGATATCTGTAAAGAATTTAGGATTGAAATCTATTGCGCTCATCGCTACTTAGTTATGTCTGTACCTTTAAAAATGACTTCAATATTGCGTAACTCTATCAAAATAATACAACTAAGTTTTCATTTTACATTGCTTTAAAAAACTTTCGATCTACATGAATGGTATGGACTAAAAACCAATCAGTTATAAATTCAAGAAAATCATCGATTGTTTTCAAGCCCTTATCTAAATCCTCTGCATTCTTATTCAACTCTTCAAGGAGTTGTAAGTGAAGGCGATGATGACTCTTCACTCCTGGAAGACCATAAGAGGTTGCTATATTTTCTTCTGAAGTAAAATGAAAATCTGCATACTTGTGTAATTCACTTATAAGCTTTTTTTTATAATCATCATCATTTGTTTCCTTAAAGTTTTTTCCTATTCGATTTATAAGGCTTAAGAAATGGCGATGTTGTGAATCGACATATTCATTTCCAATTTCAAATTCTGATGCCCATTTTATTTTGCCAATATCCTCCCATTTTAATTTCATAATATCCTCCCAAATTAATAGGTTGGTTAAAAACCAGTATATCATAAAATCAAATATCAACTAAGTGCCGATACATTGAGATCATCTTATAAAATTCGGACTTGTCAAAATTGCAGATACCTAGCCAGTATCTGGACTTTAAGATTGTTTAGCAGAGGTTGTGATATCCGTAAAGAATTTAGGGTTGAAAAGTTTGCGATATATTCAGCTATCGGTAATGAAGCTTATTT
>NZ_DATIRC010000438.1:0-2216 GCF_035470145.1 Romboutsia sp. | reverse complement strand
AGTATTAATAGTTAAAGGTATAATATCTCCATTAGGAGAAATAAGTTCAACGAATATGATACAAGATGTATTTGCAGAAGGTGTTAGACAAGGATATCAAACAATGGATGCATTAGGTGCAGTAGCATTATCAGCTGTTGTAATAACATCATTAGTAAATAAAGGTTATACTGACCAAAAACAAAAAGTAAAATTAACTATGAAAGCAGGAGTTGTTGCAGCTATAGGATTGTTCTTAGTATATGGAGGACTAACATACCTTGGTGCAACAGTATCTCAAATATATGGACAAGATGTAGTAAGAACATCATTAATAGTAGAAATGACAGCATCACTTCTTGGGCAGCCAGGAAAGGTTATATTAGCAGCTATAGTAGGACTAGCTTGTTTAACAACAGCAATAGGTCTTACATCAGCAACAGGACAATTCTTTGCAAAGCTTACAAATGGAAAATTAAAATATGAAATTATAGTTACAGTAGTTTGTATATTTAGTGCAATAGTATCAAACTTTGGAGTAAGTACAATAATAAAATTCTCAGCTCCAATATTAACTATTATATACCCAGCAACAGTTGTATTAGTACTAATGACATTATTTAGTGCTAAAATCAAAAATGATAATGCTTTTAAAGGTGCAACTTACATGGCTTTATTAATAAGCGTATTAACAGTAGTAAATGATTTAGGAATGTCTGTATCATTTGTTAATAAGTTACCATTTGCTTCATTAGGATTTAACTGGATAGTACCAGTTTTAATAGCAGGAATTGTAGGTAACTTCATACCTTCAGCTAGTAAAGAAGGAAGTGTTGAGATTAATAAAGTTGGTTAATGTATAAATAAGAAGTCGTTGATATTAATTTATCAACGATTTTTTTATTTGTAAAGATTCTATAATTAATTATTATAATGTATACTAAACTATAGTGAAATTTAATGAATTAAACATAGATGATTAAATATAGTAAAAACTAATCATTATATCAAAATACATAAGATTAAGGAGAAAAACATGAAAGGCAAAAGTGTAAAAGAAATCAAAGAAATAATAGATAATTTAAGTAGTGATAAATATTTAGAATATATAGATATACTAAGAAGTGATGAAAGAAAATCAGTTCAAAATATAGCTGTAAAAATGGCAAAAAAGTTAGATTCTATTAGAAGAGAAAATGAAAGGTTAGAAAGTATAAATATATTTGAAAATGAAGGATACCACAAAGGATATTTATATATTGGTGGTATAGATGAAGCCGGACGTGGTCCCCTTGCAGGTCCAGTTGTAGCTGCAGTAGTAGTATTTAAACCTAATACTAAAATAGAAGGAATAAATGATTCAAAAAAGCTAAGTGAAGCAAAGAGAGATGAATTATTTGATATAATAAAAGAACAAGCTTTAGATTATGGGATAGGAATAGTTAATAATGAAGAAATAGATGAATTTAATATATTAAATGCAACTTATATGGCTATGAAAAAGGCAATAAATTGCTTAGAAAAGACACCAGACTACTTATTAGTAGATGCCACTACAATACCAGGGGTTAATGTAGCACAAAACCCTATAATAAAAGGTGATTCAAAATCTATCTCAATAGCAGCAGCAAGTATATTAGCTAAGGTTACAAGAGATAGTATAATGTACCAATATGACGAGATGTACCCTGGATATGGATTTAAATCACATAAAGGATATGGAACTAAAGAACACTATGAAGCTATTGAAAAACAAGGAATAACTCCTATTCATAGAAAGAGCTTCTTAAAAAATGTGCTATAATTAAATAGTATGTATAAGAAAGTATAAAATTTAGTTAAAAGTTGAAAAAACTCTAAATGGATTAACTCATAAGATTAAAAATAAGTATAAAAATTCTAAAATGGGGGATTAAAATGGATTTTAAAGAATTGGAAAAAATAGCAAGAGAAAACTTAAATGGAAGTTGTAAAGTTTGTAAAGTGTGTAATTCTATAGACATATCAGGATTAGATACATTGTGGATTACCCTCATATTTATTTTTACTTTGTTTAAACTTTTACTATTTTCAATAAATGAAGATCCACTACCTTTTCCACCCATTCCTGGTACTTCTCCTGCACAGGCTACACCATTACACACTTTACAAACTTTACAACTTCCATTTAAGTTTTCTCTTGCTATTTTTTCCAATTCTTTAAAATCCATTTTAATCCCCCATTTTAGAATTTTTAT
>NZ_DATIRC010000437.1:0-1717 GCF_035470145.1 Romboutsia sp. | reverse complement strand
AAAAGACTTTCCTCTTCAGCATGTAATAAGAATTATTGCTATGCATCTTGTGGTAGCTCATATGTGATTTTGCCTAAGGGAGATGTATATCCATGTGGATCGTTAATTAATAAATCAGAGTACTATATGGGAAATATAAATAATATACCTTTAAAATATATTGAATTAACTAAGCAAACTCCAGGAGAATGTAGTGAATGTGATTATTTTTATATTTGCCCTGGAGGCTGTCCATCAAGAATGATTGTAAATGGTGTTGAACAAGATGAAGAAACATTAGATTGTGTTTTAAAAAAATCTGCATTTGATATTGCACTTAAGATGTGTAAATAATTATTATAAAACAATATTAGGGATGTAAAATGAATAATATGAAAAAGGTAGGTCTATTATAATAGAGCTACCTTTTTTTCATAATAAAAAAATTTTATGTTGCATTATCAAATTGATAATAATATAATAGACTTATAGTTATCATTTTGATAATGAGCAAAGGAGGATAATAATATGATTAATGAAAATATATTAAGCATGATAGGTAATACACCTATGGTTAAATTAAATAATATAGGAAACTCTAATGTTTATGTAAAATTAGAAAAATATAATCCAGCGGGAAGTATAAAAGATAGAGCAGTTTATTTTATGATAGAAGGTCTAGAAAAAAGAGGTATGCTAAAAAAAGGGGATGTATTAGTAGAAGCAACTAGTGGAAATACTGGAATAGCTTTAGCTATGATAGGGAAATTAAAAGGCTATGAAGTAATAATAGTAATGCCAGAGACTATGAGTGTAGAAAGAAGAGAGCTTATGAAAGCGTACGGAGCAAAGCTTATTCTTACAGATGGAAAATTAGGAATGAGTGGTTCTATTAAAAAGGCAGAGGAACTTTTAAATGAAAACTCTACTTACAAAAGTTTAAATCAATTTGATAATGAAGATAATCCAGACGGTCATTATAAAACTACAGGCGTTGAAATATTAAACCAAGTAAGTGATATAGATATATTTGTTTGTGGTGTAGGTACAGGGGGTACTTTAAGTGGAGTGGCAAGATATTTAAAAGAGAAAAATCCTAATATAAAAATAGTAGCTCTAGAGCCTAAAAAATCACCAGTTATATCTAATGGGCAAAGTGGACCTCATAAAATTCAAGGTATAGGAGCAGGATTTATTCCTAAAAACTATGATGCTAATGTAGTAGATGAAGTAATGACAATAGATGATGAAGAAGCTTTTGAAGGTGTTAGATTAATGGCGGATAAAGAATCTATATTAGTAGGAATATCTTCAGGAGCTAATGTTTTTGGGGCCTTAAAATTAGCTGAAATGTATCCTGATAAAAAGATAGTCACAATAGCACCGGATGGTATTGAAAAATATATATCTATGGATATATTTAAATAATAAATTGATTTAATTAAAAGACATAACAAAAAATTAAAGGGGATGATAAATATGTTTGGAAAAATAAATAAAGATATAGAATATATAATGGAAAATGATCCAGCAGCAACAAGTAAGATAGAGGTGTTTTTACTATATCCATCTATTCACGCTAGAATAATGCACATAATATCACACTTTTTATATAATCATAAGCGTTTTTTTACTGCAAGACTTATATCTCAAATAGCAAGGTTCTTAACAGGTATTGAGATACATCCAGGGGCAACACTAGGAGAAAGTATATTAATAGATCATGGAATGGGAGTTG
>NZ_DATIRC010000436.1:0-9263 GCF_035470145.1 Romboutsia sp. | reverse complement strand
AGAGTGTTACGTCAGGAAGTATAAAGTAATTAGTAATGGTATATTAGTATAAAAATAAGTTATAAAAATATTATAGTTATATTGAATTTCCATGAAAATAATGTAAACTTTAAGATACCGGATTTTTTACATGAAAATGAATTAGAAATTACATTATCTAATTATAATGATAAAATAATTGAAAATAATAATATAAAATTAAGACCTTATGAAGCGATAGTATGTAAGGTTAAATAATCAATAGTATACAAACTAGATGTATTAAGGATTGTTGTATAGGAGGAAAATATGAAAGTTACAATAAAAGATGTAGCCAAAGAAGCTAATGTGGCTACATCTACGGTATCAAGAGTGTTATCAAATAACCCTAGGATAAGTGAAGAAACAAAAGAAAGAGTTAATGCAGCTATAAAAAAATTAAACTATAAGCCAAATCCTATAGCTAGGAGCTTAGCAAATAATAAAACGAGAATATTAGGAGTTGTACTTCCTAATGAAGCAGATGTTTTACTTGCAAATCCA
The DNA here is from genome assembly GCF_035470145.1 of Romboutsia sp. Taxonomy (GTDB): domain Bacteria; phylum Bacillota; class Clostridia; order Peptostreptococcales; family Peptostreptococcaceae; genus Romboutsia_D. The sequence goes on along the minus strand of NZ_DATIRC010000436.1, from coordinate 8,741 downwards.
TTTTTCATAAACGCTATGAAAGGTATGAGTATGTATGCACAAAGTAAAAACTATTATATAACATATGCTTTTAGCAAAAATGAAGAAACAGAAGCTGAAAATATAAAAGAAATGACAAACAGTCATTTAGTAGATGGAGTTATACTTTTAAGAGTAAGAGAAAATGATGAAAGTGTAAAATACCTAAAGGAGATAAATTTTCCATTTGTAGTAGTAGGAAGACCAGAATGTCCAGACGAAGTACTATGGGTAGATAATAACAATTTTCAAGCTATGTATAAGGTAGTAAATAAACTTATACAAAATGGTCATAAGAAAATAGGTTTTGTAGGAGCAATAAAAAATTTGAATATGTCTAAGGATAGATTTAAAGGCTATAAAAAGGCTCTTGAAATGAATGGAATAAAATATGATGAAAATCTTGTTATACATAAAGATGAATTTAAAGAATATGCAGGAAAGATATCATGTGAGGAACTACTAGAAAATAATGACTTAACTGCTATTGTAACTACAGATGATCTTATAGCATTTGGTGTAATGAATGAATTAAACAATAGAAAAATAAAGAATATAGCTGTAGTAGGGTTTAATAATACTCAATTAGCTCAGTATCAAAAACCGCCTTTGGCATCTGTTGATATAAATGCTGATAAACTTGGATACCAAGCAACTAAATTATTAATTAATGCCTTAGAAGGTAATGATGATGATAACAGACACTACATTGTAAATACAGAGTTTATAGAAAGAAAGTCTTTCATATAAAATCTTTATAACATATATTTATTAAATTAACTAACTTTGTTCATATTAAGTTAATGTTATTGATACAAGGAAGTTTCGGGGAAAATGAGTAAATTAGATTTTATGTATGGGGGAAATATTATGATAGAAGCTTTTATATTTGATTTAGATGGAGTCATAACAGATACAGCAAATTATCACTACTTAGCATGGAAAGCATTAGGAGATAAATTAGGAATAAAGATTGACGAGGAATTTAATGAAACTTTAAAAGGGATAAGTAGAATGGAATCATTAGAAAGAATACTTATATATGGAAATAAACAAAATGATTTTACGGTAAAAGAAAAAGAAAAGATGGCAAATGATAAAAATCAATATTATGTAGAGTTAATAAAAAATATATCTCCAAAAGATATACTACCAGGAATCGAAAAACTACTAAAGGATATAAAATCTAATAATATAAAAATAGGGCTAGCATCTGCAAGTAAAAATGCAACTATGGTTTTAGAAAACTTAGGATTAAAAGAATCTTTCGATTTTATAGCAGATGCATCAAAATGTAAAAATAGTAAACCAAACCCAGAAATATTTCTTATGGCAGCTAAAGGTCTAGGAATAAATCCTATAAATTGTATAGGAGTGGAAGATGCAATAGCAGGAATTGATGCAATAAATGATGCTAATATGTATTCTGTTGGAGTTGGAGATGAATCATCTTTAGGTAAAGCTAACATTGTATTTAGTGATACAAATAAATTGAATTTTAAATATATAGTTGAAAATTATAGTTGTTGCTCAAATTGTTAAAAACTAGTAAATTTCAGGGGGATTTTATGAAGCGTTTATTCAATAATATAAATGAGTGGAAAATAATTCAAGATAAGATAGAGTATGATGAAAATAGATTAGCAGAATCAATAATGAGCTTAGGGAATGGCTACATGGGCATGAGAGGAAACTATGAAGAATATTATAGTAAAGATAGCCATAGAGGTTCTTACATTGGAGGTGTTTGGTATCCAGATAAGACTCGTGTTGGATGGTGGAAAAATGGATACCCAAATTACTTTGGAAAAGTGCCAAATAGCATAAACTATATAGGTATAGATGTATATGTAAATGGTGAATTACTTGACTTAGGAAAAGCTAATGTAAAACGTTTTCATAGAGAGCTAGACATGCAAAATGGAGTTTTAACTCGTAAATTTATTGCTGATGTTTGTGGATATGAGATTGAAGTAAATGTCGTAAGATTTTTAAGTATAGCAACTAAAGAATTAGGGGTTATAAAATATGAAGTTAAATCATTAAACTTTGATGGAAAAATAAGTTTTGCACCATACTTAGATTCTAATGTGAAAAATGAAGATTCAAATTATGAAGAAGATTTCTGGGTTAATGTATCAACAGAAGCTAGAGAAAATTATGGGAGTATAGTTGCAAAAACTAAAGAAAATCCATTTAACACAGAAGTATTTACAGTTGGAGCTGTGATGAATGTAAAATATAGTAAAGAACCTACTTTAAATACTTATATGAATAAAGAGTACTATAGTGCAAGCACTTTAGTATTTGATATTAAAAAAGATGAAACTGTAAGTATTGAAAAATACGTAACTATAACTACTACTAGAGATTATAAAGAAAATGAACTTATTGAAAAGGCAAATGATATATTAAGCAAAGAAGTTTTAAAAGGATATGAAACGGTATTAAAAGAACAATGTAGTGAATGGAATAAAAGATGGGAAAGTGCAGATATCAAAATAGAAGGAGATAAGCTTGCACAACAAGGTATAAGATACAACTTATTCCAATTATTCTCAACATATTATGGTGATGATTCAAGATTAAACATTGGCCCTAAAGGATTTACAGGAGAAAAATATGGTGGAGCAACTTATTGGGATACAGAAGCATATTGTCTACCTGTATACCTTGGCGTAGCTCCAAAAGAAGTGTCAAGAAATCTTTTAGTATATAGATACAATCAATTAGATAAAGCAAAAGCAAACGCTAAAAAGCTAGGCCTTGAGGGAGCGTTATATCCAATGGTTACATTCAATGGCGAAGAATGTCACAATGAATGGGAAATAACATTTGAAGAAATACACCGTAATGGAAGCATGATTTATGCAATACATAACTATACAAATTACACAGGTGATTTTGAATATATAAAAGAAAAAGGTATAGATGTAATAGTTGAAGTTGCAAGATTCTGGGCAAGTAGAGTTCATTTAAATGCCAGAAAGAATGTATATATGATTCATGGTGTTACAGGACCAAATGAGTACGACAATAATGTAAATAACAACTGGTATACAAATTATATGGCTAAGTGGTGCTTAGAATATGCAGCTAAAAATGTAGCTTGGTTAGAAAATGAAGATATAGAAGCTGTAAATAGAAATAATGTATGCAAAGAAGAAATAGAAAAATGGTTAGATATAGCATCTAAAATGTATTTACCATACGATAAAGAATTAGATATAATAGTTCAACATGATAATTTCTTAGATAAAGAACTTATCAAAGTAGGAGATTTACCGAAGGAAAATTTACCATTAAATCAAAAATGGTCTTGGGATAAAATACTTAGATCTTGTTTTATAAAACAAGCAGATGTACTACAAGGAATGTATTATTTTTCAGATAAATTTACTAAAGAAGAAAAGAAAAGAAACTTTGATTTTTATGAGCCATACACAGTTCATGAATCATCGTTATCTCCAAGTATATACTCTATAATAGCATGTGAGATAGATAATTTAGAAAAAGCGTATGAATTATACTCAAGAACCGCGAGACTTGATTTAGATAATTATAACAATGATACAGAAGACGGACTTCACATAACATCTATGTCAGGTGCATGGCTTTCTATAGTTCAAGGATTTGCAGGTATGAAAACATATAATGAAACACTATCATTTAGACCGAAGTTACCAGAAAATTGGGATGGATATAGCTTTAATATAAATTATAGAGAAAATAAATTAAAAATTGAAGTTAATAAAGAATGTATAAACATAATAAACTTGTGTGGAGACTCTATAAAAGTTAATATTTATGGAGAAACATATATAATAGACGATGAGAAAACTGTATCCTTGAATGATGGTCAGGAAAAATGTGAAGTGTAGATTTAACTTAACATATAATAAGAAGGCTGGTTAACTGAACAAAGTTAGCGCAGCCTTTTATAATTTTAAAATATAAAATAATAAAACATTTTGCTAATATTATCAGTCTAATAAATATATAAATTAAAAGAGAAAGGAAAATAAATCTATGGAAAAAAAGAAAAAATATATAATAGTATCATCTGTAATATTAGCACTAACAATAATATCAATAGGTATATACAACCCAGATTTAGCTTATAAAATACCATTTTTAAATGAGATATTGAAAACTACAAATAAAAATCTAGAAGTAGAAAAAATAAGTAAAACTATTGGAATAGATAAAGTAGTTCCAAAGATAGAAGTAAATGAAGAGGGAGAACTAGAAGTTAATAAAATAGGATTTATAAAAGAAGAAGATGCCTCGAAGCCAATTAGTTCATATCAAGCAATAAATATGATTCATTCTATGAGTAATACGATTATAAAAGCTGACAAGATATGGGGTCATACTGAAATAACCCCTAAAACTATAGATATAGCTATAGAAGGAATAAAATATATCGAAGACGATAAGGATAGAGCATATTTAGAGAAAGAGATAAAAGAGTGGAAGAATGGAGATTTTTCTAATGGTGTATTGGTGCACAATTATATATGGGAATTATTAAATGGAAGTGTAGGAAGGGCTACAGGCCTAAATGAGAAAGCTATCAATGAAATCCATAAGAAAAGTTTTGTTAATGATTAATAAAGATTAGTATATCAATTGGAGTCATAAATTATATAAATCCCCCATATAAAATTATAAAAATATAATTTTATATGGGGGATTTATGAATAGTCTAGATATAAAGATAAATGAGATAAAAAGTAATCTTATGAATGAAAATATAAAGGCTATAAGAAAAAGCAAACTAAAGGTTATAAAAAGTGAAGACATAAAAAATATAAGATTAGAAGATAGAAATTTATTAGAAGAATATAATTATTATGTGAAATTGTTAAAAAAAATTAAAAAATATATAAATAAAAATAAAGATTTATTAACGATACTAAATGTAGAAAATGATAAGATAGGAAAAATAATATATATAGTAGTTACAATTAATATAAAAGAAATAAGTATAGGCATACCAATAGAGTTAAGAATAATAACTGGAGATACAAACGATACATACATGGATTGTACATACTATAAGATAAAAGATGAATCAAGATTATATATAAATGATTTTAAATCAACAAGACCTAACCAAGGTTATGGAGGAATTTTATTAAAGAATTTAGATAATATTGTAAATGAAGCAAATAAATATTTAAGAATTTATAAATTTAAAGATATAAAGATAATAGAGGGACATTTAGTTGCAAATAAAAATATTATTAGTGAAAGTGATTTGAAAGATATGTATGCAAAGTATGGATTTGAAATAGACAGCAAAAACAATATGAAGAGGAAGGTATACAATATAAATTAATAAATAAGGTTATTACTTGTATTGAAAAATAATAACCTTATTTGGAAGATAGCTAAATTTGATAATTAAATATTAGTTTCTTTATTTTTACTTCTTTGTAAAAAAGCTAGAGCTTCTTTTATTAGTATAAGTGCTAAAATGAGTAAGGCTATAGCAATTATAACAAGGAGAGAATTTACTCCTATATTAGCTGTAATGTTAAAGCAAAGAGAAACTATAGTAATAATAAACATAAATACTATAGGAATAATAAACTCTTTGCAACCTCTTTTCGTATTAGTAAGCCATATAGCTATTGCCATTAAAGCTATAGCAGCAAGTAATTGATTTGCAGAACCAAATATTGGCCAAATTTTTTCATATCCCATAACAGCAAAAAGTCCAGAGCATACAACTGTAATAGTAGTAGAAACGTACATATTTGTAAGAGGATTCTTTTTAGTAGCTTCTTCGTTATTTAACCCATTAGTATCAAAGAATTCTTGGAATATAAATCTTCCAAGTCTTGTTGCAGTATCTAATGAAGTAAGGGCAAATGCAGAAATTGCAAGTGCTGTAAAAGTTTTACCCATACTAAATGGAATACCAAATGAAACCATAAAGTTTGCTATACCTTCAGAAAATACATTTACAGGACCACCATTAGCTAATAAGTCTCCAAACTGAGAGTTTGATATATAAGCAACAGTTATAAGGGCTACTATAGCGAGTAATCCTTCTATAAGCATTGCGCCATAACCTATTTTTTTAGCATCAGATTCTTTATATAATTGTTTAGAGGATGTACCAGAACCAACAAGTGAATGGAATCCTGATATTGCACCACAAGCAACAGTAACAAATAAAACAGGGAATAAATATTGTCCATTAACATTAAAGCCAACAAAACCATTCATTTGTATTTCAGGTCTTAATATAACTATACCTAAAAGAGAACCTACTATCATGGCATATAATAAATATGAATTTAAATAATCCCTTGGTTGAAGTAATATCCACACAGGCGTAACAGATGCAACGAATATGTATACAAGAAGAATAATAATCCAAGCTTGCTTAGATAATGATAGTGGAAATAAAAATCCTAAATAAATGCAACCGAATAATAGTATAACACCAACTATAGTTGCAGGTAAAAGAGGAGCTTTAAATCTATAAACTGCTATACCAAACAATATAGCTAGTATCATAAAAAATACTGAAGCACTTGCAGCTTGAGGAGTTGAAACAAAGTTATCAGCGACAATGTTTGCAAAAGCAGCAACTACTAAAATTAAAGTTAACCAAGCGAATAAAGCAAATAATTTTTTGCCTTTTTTACCCATATTAACTTCGATTATTTCGCCTATAGATTTACCGTCATGTCTTATAGATGCGAATAAAGAGCCAAAATCTTGGACACCACCAAAGAATATACTACCTATTATTACCCATAGTGTAACAGGTATCCATCCAAAAACTGCAGCTTGTATAGGACCAACTATAGGCCCCGCACCAGCTATTGATGCAAAGTGATGGCCAAGTAAAACAGGAGATTTGGCAGGAACATAGTCTATCGCATCATATTTTGTATGTGCGGGAGTTTGACGAGAGTCATCTACACCCCACTTTTTAGCAAGATATCCCCCATAGAAGATATAAGCAATCAATAATATAATTGCACTTCCTATTAATAAAGTAAATGAGTTCATTTTAAAGCCTCCTTATAAAAATTTATAATATCTTTAGATTCAGAATTGTAGATTAGTTCTTTTTTAAAATTGTTAAATAAGATAAGTCTAGTTGAAGCGTAACCTCTAAGTCCAAATTTATAGCTTTTTCTTTTTTTGTATTTTCTTATGTATTTTTCTAAATCAGGATCAATAGAGTTAGATGATAAAAATAAAGTTATTACTGAAGACATGTGATTTTCATTTGTCTTTACGATATTGTCCATAGCATATTCAGCAAAAGGCAATATATTTTTGATTAGATATTCTTTAGATAGCTTATTTACTTTCTTGGCAAAGATATATTCATTATTTTCATAAGCGTAAATGATTTTGTCTTTATTAAGAAAGAATTTAGAATTAGTTAGTAGAAACTCCCCCATAAAATCAAAGTTGTAATTATCAATAGAATAATTATCATAAATATTAAATGAATTCTTTAGGGCGTTTTTTAATTTAAATAAAATATTAACACCTCCTTAATAACTTACTAGTTAAATATTAGTACTATACATAGTAAATTTCAACTACAAAAGCTATTTAAATATAAAAGCTAAAAAATATAGATAGCAAAATTATTTATATAGAGTATTATCTTAAAACCTTTTTATCTTATAGCAATATTGAAATAAGAACGAGTGAATTTAGGTTTTAAAATATCGACTTTGTATTAATTTGTTTAATTTATGGTATAATGAATAGTTACATATGAAAAAATAAGGAGATAAAAATGAATAAGAAATTTACAGACTTTAATTTAAATAAAAATATATTAAAAGCATTAAATAATTTAGAATATAAAGAGCCTTCAAAAGTACAAGAGCAAGCAATACCAAAGCTTTTAAAACAAGAAGATATAATAGTTAAATCAAAAACGGGAAGTGGTAAAACTGCAAGTTTTGCAATTCCTATATGTGAAAAAATAGATATAGATAATACTAATGTACAGGCACTTGTAGTAGTGCCAACTAGAGAGTTGGCTCTTCAAGTTAAAGATGAAATATCTAATATAGGTAGGTTGAAAAAAATCAGATGTAGTGCCATATTCGGAAAACAGCCTATAAAGGAACAAATTTCAAGCTTAAAACAAAGAGTACATGTTGTAGTGGCAACTCCAGGTAGAATAATAGACCATATTGAAAGAGGAACTATTAATATAGAAAATATAAAATATTTAATAATAGATGAAGCTGATAAAATGCTAAATAAAGGGTTTATAGAACAAGTAGATATTATATTTAAAAACTCACCAAATAAAAAAACGATAGGTCTTTTTTCAGCTACAATAGATAAAGATATAGAGTATATATGTGAAAAATATATGAACAACCCTATAATGGTAAACATAGAAAATCATGAAGAAATTAATAAAAAACAAATAGATGAGAGTTATATAAAAGTTGAAGAAAGTAATAAATATGAAACTTTAAAAAAATTAATATATTTAGAAAATCCAAAATCATTGATGTTATTTTTAAATACAAGAGAAAGAGTTATGAAGCTTTATAGTCAAATGAAAAAAGATAAATTTTTAGTAAGAGAGCTTCATGGAGATATGTCTCAAGATAAACGAATATATGTAATAAAAGATTTCAAAGAATTTAAATTTAATATATTAGTAAGTAGTGATGTAGCATCTAGAGGTATTCATATAGATGATATTGCCTTGG
>NZ_DATIRC010000435.1:0-8818 GCF_035470145.1 Romboutsia sp. | reverse complement strand
ATAATTCTGTGATATTATTAAAATCTTCTAAACGGTTAGCATTTTTTAGTGCATATTGAAGTAATTTATGCCTTTGTGAATTCGTAGGATTATCAAGCTGTGTAGGCAAAGAACTTGTTTTCATAATAACTTCAACTCCTTAAAATTATATTAATATAGTTTAAATATATTAATGTGATTTTTAAAAAATGAACAAAAACCTTCTGAATTGTTATTACTTTAGTTTTGAAAAAATGTATAGAAGGTAAATATTATATCTACAAGTTTTACTTCTTACTGTGGACTTGATTTTCTAGGAGCTCCATTTTACCTATTTCTTTATTAGAAAATCCTTGAAGATGCTATAGATAAAAACAATCACTGGTGGAAGAGTGTTTTAAGTTCCCTAAGACTAAGAGTTTGGGAGATTTTTACTAAAGACGGTTATAAAGGTTCTCTCGCTAGCAAACCAGCTAATTTGACAGGTATTTGATGATGTTGTTTTGGATCGGGTGGAAATTTATCATAATAAACATGGATATTTGATAATCAACTCTAAGTTTATGGAAAAATATAAATGTTGAGGAGAAACTATAAGAAATATATTTGACAAAATTAGCCTAGTTCCGTGCTTATTTTATTAGGGCAAGCTAAAAAATTTCCAATTAACGCCAAATTAACATAATTAACTTTTTTTTTACATAGACTTAATAGCTGATTAACACAATCACAATATACTAGTATATGTAATAGGTAAAACTTATAAAACTTATATAATGGAGGCATAATTAAATGTTTAGAAAGAAAAATTTTACGACTAAAGTCTTAGTGAGTATATCACTTCTTACTATCACATTTATTGGTATTTCAAAAATATCTGATAATAATATATCACTAAGTGAAAAATCTTTTATAAAAGGTAAAGCTCCTAAATATGTATTTTATTTCATAGGAGATGGTTTAGGGGCAGCTCAAAGACAAGTTGGAGAATATTATGTTCAAGAGACTACAGGAAATAAAGAATTTAAACTAAATATAAATACTTTACCACACGTTGGAATAAACACTACACATTCTGCAGATTCTTTAGTAACTGATTCAGCAGCAGCAGGAACAGCCTTAGCTACTGGAAATAAAACTAACAATGGAGTAATTTCACAATTACCAGACGGAACTAACGTAAAAACATTAATAGAAGAAGCTGAAACAAAAGGAAAAGCAACAGGTATAGTAACTACTACTAGACTAACACATGCCACTCCTGCAACATTTGCATCACATAATGTAAGTAGAGGAAATGAAAATGAAATAGCAGTAGATTATTTAGATAGTGGTGTAGATTTCTTTGCAGGTGGAGGATATAGAAACTTTATACCTAAATCTGAAGAAGGTTCAAAAAGAGAAGATGATAGAAATTTAGTTAAAGAATTTGAAGATGAAGGATATAAAACATTTATAGGTGAAGAAAGTTCACAAGATTTTATAAACTTTAAACCATCAGATGAAAGTAAAGTATTTGCTTCGTTTACTTCATCTCACTTACCATATGAAGTAGAAAGAAAAAATACTAATGAAACACCTTCACTAGCTCAGATAACAGATAAAGCAATAGAAAATTTATCAAAAGATGAAGATGGATTCTTCTTAATGGTTGAAGGTGGAAGAATAGACCATGCAGGACATGCAAATGATATAACAGGAGTTATAAATGACGTAATAGCTTTTGACGAATCTGTAAAACAAGCTTTAGATTTTTATAAAGATCATAAAGATGAAACGTTAATAGTTGTAGTAGGAGACCATGAAACAGGTGGAATGGGGCTTGGATTTGGTAAAAATTATTTCCTAAACTTAGATCAATTAAAAGATGTAAAAGTTTCTGTAGAAGATACATTACAGGAAGCATATAACGGAAACAGAGAAGAATATATAAAATATATAGAAGATAACTTTGGTTTAAAAGACTTAACTGAAGAAGAATTAAAAGAAATATACAAGGCTATGGATATAGTTGACAATGGACAAATAGATGAAAAATCTTATGCAGAGTATAATCCTGTTGCTATTGAAACTACTCATATATTATCAAAGAGAGCTAATGCTTATTGGACGTCTTTTGCTCACTCAGGAACTCAAATACCGATGTCTGCAATAGGAGTAAATGCTGAGGCCTTTGAAGGATTTAAAGATAATATTGAAATAGCAAAAACTATGGCTGAAATAATGAATTTTAAATTAACTGAAGTTGAATAATATAACTAATATAAGAGTCAAGTTTATACTTGACTCTTATTATATGATAATCAAATAGTAGGAGGGGTTATATATGAAAAGTAAATACAAGTTTTATATATTTTTGACTCTAATAGCTATAATATTTTCTATAACTTATAGTTATAGTGACCATAAATCAGAAGAAAGTACTAATTATATAGAAGCTAAGGCTAAAGTTTTAAAAGTAGATAATAGTAATGTTAATCAGGCTGGTATATCTAAAATAGGAGAACAAAAACTAGAAGTTAAAATACTTAATACGGAATTTAAAAGTAAAGAGATCAAAGCAGTTAATCATTTAACGGGTAGCTTAGAGATTGATGAGTTTTATAAAGAAGGAGATACAATATTAGTTTCTTTAATGGTTAAAAAAGGTATAATCAGTGGAGCAAAGACACTTTCTTTATATAGACAAGGTTGGCAGTTAATCTTATTTAGTGTATTTGTTCTTTGTTTATTAATCTATGCAAAATTAATAGGACTAAAAGCACTTTTTTCTTTTGTTGCAAGTATATTTATTATATGGAAGGTTTTAATTACTAATTTATTAGAAGGAAAAGATCCATTAATTATTACAGCATTAGCACTAACATTATTATCAGGAATAATAATATTTTCTGTTGCTGGTTTTAATAAAAAAGGAATATCAGCATTTGTAGGTACTATATTTGGACTTATTTCAACTATTATAATAACTGTATTCTTTGGGAGTAAAATGCAATTATATGGAATGACAGCTCCTTTTGCTCAAACATTAATATTTAGTGGATATATGAATCTTAATATGCAGTACATTTTTTATGCAGCTATAATAATAGGAGCTTCTGGAGCAGCAATGGATATTGCTATGGATATATCAGCTTCAATGGAAGAAATAAAAATAAATAAGCCTGACATTTCTAAAAAAGATTTAATTAAATCAGGATTTAATGTAGGAAGATCAGTAATAGGAACAATGACGACAACTTTATTGTTGGCTTATTCTGGAGGATATTTGACTTTACTTATGTTATTTATGGTAAGAGAAACAAGCTTAATTCAGATATTAAATATAAAAATGGTTTCAGCTGAAATAATGAGAACTATAGTAGGAAGTATAGGTCTTGTTCTGGTGGCACCTATAACTGCAGTTTTTGCAGGATGGATTTATTCAGATAATAAGATGTTTAAATGATTAGTGTTCTTGCCTTTACGAAAAACTAATTAAAAATGAATATAAAATGGAACACATTACCATTTATTATTATAGATATTGTAAATAAAGATATTAAAAGTGGTTAGAATAGTACTAAATAAATGTATATCACACCTCATTGTTTTGACATCATAGTCTTTTTATACATTTATTTTAAAATAGATTAAGTCCTTCAAAATTTTTGAAGGACTTTTTACATTTAGCAGAAATACTTATAATATAACAAAAAAATACAATGGGGGGTAAATATATGAAGATTTTGTTTACTATAAACTATGGAGAAGAAAAGTTTCAAAAGGTTAGAGACTTAGGATACGAAGTTGTATATTATCCGGAAAATACAGTAGCTAATAATGAGGACACAGATTCAGCAGATATACTAGTTACTTATAATCCATTTGAAACGTTAGATATATCCAAAATGAATAAATTAAAGTATATTCAAACATCAAGTGTAGGAGTGGATCAAATACCAAAACAAAAACTATTAGGAAGAGAAATAGTTATAGCAAATAATAAGGGAGGATATAGTATTCCTATAAGTGAATGGATAGTAATGTATATTTTACAAATATATAAAAATAGTAAAAAATTTTATGAACAACAACAAAATAAAAAGTGGAAAATGAATTTTGAAATGACGGAGATATATGGAAGAAAAATAGGATTTATAGGAACTGGAACTATAGCTACAGAAGGTGCAAAACGATTAAAAGCTTTTGGAGTAGAGATATGGGGTGTAAATACAACGGGTTCTGATAAAAAATATTTTGACAAGTGTTTCTCTACACAGAATATGGATAATATATTTAAGGAATGTGATGCAGTTGTATGTACAATACCTGCTACTAAAGATACGATAGGTATAATAAATAAGGATAAATTCAAGATTATGAAAGAAGGTTCAATATTTATAAATGTTGGAAGAGGCAATATTATAAATGAAGAAGATTTAATAGATTATATAGATAAATTTAGAGGAGTAGCATTAGATGTTTTCCAGAATGAACCACTAGAAGAAGATAGTAAATTTTGGGAATTTGATAATGTTATAATAACCCCTCATAATTCATGGGTATCAGATAAAAATAATGAAAGAAATTTCAATATGATTTATAATAATCTTAAAAATTATATAAATGAAAAATCATTGAATAATCTTATGGATATATATAAAGGATACTAAATAATACTAAGATAAAAAGTTACTCTATTTAGAGTAACTTTTTTGATTGATAATTATTATATAAAAAATTTAACAATGATAAGCCTATAATGATATACTAAAATATATTAAAGTTATAAAATGGCAATACTAAAGAGAGAAATTTTCATATGAGGTGAGACAAGAATGGCTATAGAAAATAAAATGAATGAATTAATAGATTTAATAAATTATCATAATGAAAAATACTATAATCAAGATACACCAGAAATATCAGATTATGAGTATGATAATTTAATTAACGAGTTAATAAAATTAGAAGAAGAAAATCCTAGTCTAAAAAGAGCAGATTCTCCTACAAATAGAGTTGGAGGAAAGCCTTTAGATAAATTCGAACAGATAGTACATAAGATACCAATGTTAAGCTTATCCAATGCATACTCAAGTCAAGATTTAAAGGACTTTGACAAAAGAGTAAGAGATATGGTAAGTGGAGAAGTAGAGTATGTAGTAGAATTTAAAATAGATGGATTATCAGTAGGACTTACATATAATGATGAAGTATTTGAAAAGGGAGCTACAAGAGGAGATGGAGTTGTTGGAGAAGATATTTCTCAAAATTTAATGACCATAAAAAGTATACCTTTAAAGATAGACGAAGATAATGAAATAGTAGTAAGAGGTGAAGTTTATATATCAAAGGAAAACTTCAAAAAAGTAAATGAACAACAAGAAGAAGCTGGATTACAATTATTTGCTAACCCTAGAAATCTTGCAGCGGGATCATTGAGACAACTTGACCCTAAGTTAACAGCAAAAAGACCTCTAGATATATTTGTATTTAACCTTGAACATGGAGAAAATAGAGAGTTTAAAAGCCATAGTGAATCTTTAGAATTTTTAAAGGAATTAGGATTCGAAGTTAGCCCGAATTATAAAGTATGCAATAAAATAGATGATGTTATAGAGTATATTGAATATTGGACAGAAAATAGAGGAAATCTAGATTTTGAAATAGATGGAATGGTTATAAAGGTGAATAATTTATCTCAAAGAGAGTCCATGGGATATACTGCTAAAAGTCCAAGGTGGGCAATTGCATATAAATTCCCGGCAGAAAGGAAAACAACAAAGATTATAGATATAATAGTAGAAGTAGGTAGAACTGGAACTATAACTCCTACTGCAGTTCTTGAGCCAGTAAGATTAGCAGGAACAAGTGTGAGTAGAGCCACATTACATAATGAAGACTATATAAAAGAAAAAGACATAAAAATAAATGATATTGTATTAGTTCAAAAAGCTGGAGACATAATACCTCAAGTAGTTGAAGTTATAAAGGACGAGCGTAGTGGAGATGAGATTGATTTTAAAATGCCTAAGGAATGCCCAGTATGTTCAGAACCAACAGTAAGATTAGAAGGAGAAGCTGCTGTAAAGTGTATAAATATGTCTTGCCCTGCACAAATAAGAAGAGGAATAATTCACTTTGTATCTAGAGATGCAATGAATATAGATGGACTAGGAGAATCAATAATAACATTATTATTAAATGAAAAGATAATAGAAGATGTTGCAGATTTATATAGCATAAAAAAAGAAGATATTGTCAACTTAGAAAGAATGGGTGATAAATCTGCTACAAATTTAGTCAATTCCATTGAAAAGTCTAAAAATAATGATTTATGGAGACTTATAAATGGATTAGGAATTAAATTTGTAGGAGTAAAAGGAGCTAAGATATTAGCTAAAAAATTTAAAGATTTAGATGACATAGTAAACGCAACTAATGAAAAATTAGTTAATCTAGAAGAATTTGGAGAAACTATGGCAAATAGTGTAGTTGAATTTTTTAAAGAAGAAAAAAACCTTAAAGTTATAGAAAAACTTAAGAATACTGGTGTTAATACTAAAGCAATTGAAGATACGAATTCTAATATATCTAAAATATTTGAAGGTATGAAAATTGTTTTAACTGGAACACTACCTACATTAAAAAGAAATGATGCAAAAGAAATAATAGAAGCTAGGGGCGGTAAGGCTACTTCAAGTGTTAGTAAATCTACAACATTTGTATTAGCAGGAGAAGAAGCTGGATCTAAGCTTACAAAAGCAACTGAATTAGGTGTAAAGGTAGTTGATGAGGCTAAATTTATAGAACTTATAAAATTAGAATCAAAAGAAGATGTAGAAAATAAATTATCTTAAAAATAATAGCTGTATTATATAGCGTTATTTGCATTAATATAATATATTTTGTGTTAATTTAAAGTTATTACAAAGGATATGGATACTGTTAATGGTAGAAAATTACTTTAAATATATGTTAATATTATTAGTATATAAATAAAGTTGAACGAATGAAAACTCAACATAAAAAGACTTAAGAGAGGTAAGTAAAATGGCTAGAATTGATAATAGAAATAATGATCAGATAAGGGATATAAAAATAACAAGAAACTATACACGATATGCTGAGGGTTCTGTATTGATAGAAATGGGAGAAACAAAGGTTATATGCACAGCGTCAATAGAAGATAAAGTACCTCCATTTTTAAGACACACAGGAACGGGATGGATAAATGCAGAATATTCAATGCTTCCTAGATCTACTCATCAAAGAAAAATAAGAGAATCATCTAGAGGAAAAGTTGATGGAAGAACTCAAGAAATTCAAAGATTAATAGGAAGAGCAATAAGATCTGTAATAGATTTAAAAAAAATAGGCGAAAGAACTATCTGGGTAGATTGTGATGTAATACAAGCAGATGGAGGAACTAGAACAGCCTCTATAACAGGTGCTTTTGTAGCAGTGGTAGATGCATTAAATAAATTACATAAATCTAAAGCGATTAAAGAAATACCAGTAAGAAACTTTGTATCGGCTATAAGTGTAGGTATAGTAAATCAAGAACATGTACTTGATTTATGCTATGAAGAGGATTCTAATGCACAAGTAGATATGAATATAATAATGACAGATAAAGGTGAGTTTGTAGAAGTTCAAGGAACAGGAGAAGAGCGTCCATTCTCAAGAGATGATTTAAATGCATTATTAGCACTTGGAGAAAAAGGGAATAAAGAACTAATAAAAGCTCAAAGAGTAGCATTAGGTGAAATAGCAGATGAAATACTAGGAATGGAATATGGCGATGAAGTCGTTATAGCAACTAATAATGCTCATAAATTAGAAGAAATTGGGGCAATATTAGAAGGATTTGATTATAAAATATATTCATTAAAAGATGTAGATTTAGGTGGAATAGAAATAGTTGAAGATGGAAAGACATTTGAACATAATGCATTAATAAAGGCTAGAACAATAGCTAAAATGACTAAAATGATAGCAATATCAGATGATTCAGGTCTAGAAGTTGATGCTATAGGAAAAAAACCAGGTGTTTATTCTGCTAGATTTGCAGGAGAAAATGCAACTGATGAAGAAAATAGACAAAAGTTAATTAAGTCTCTAAGTAATATTTCAGCAAGTCAAAGAACTGCAAGATTTGTATCAGCTATAGCAGTTGTATTCCCAGATGGAAAAGAGTTTGTAGTTAGAGGAACTTGTGAGGGAAATATAGGATTTGAAGAAAAAGGTAAGAATGGATTTGGGTATGATTCATTATTTATAGTAAAGGGATATAATAAAACTTTTGCAGAAATGCCAGCTACTGTAAAAAATAGTATAAGTCATAGAGCTAATGCCCTAAAATTAATGAAAAGCGAGTTTAGCAAAAGGGTAGTGAGATAATGAAAGTAGGAGTGGTAAGTGATACACATATGATGAAGCAATTCATCGATAATACAATACCATATTTAAAAGAGTGTGATTTGATAATTCATGCAGGAGATAATTTTTCAGATTCAAAGTATATACATAATGTGACAAATGTAGGAGTAATGGCGGTAAGAGGAAATTGTGACTTTGATGATGTAGAAGATGAATTGGTTTTTGAAGTAGAGAATAAAACTATATTTTTATGCCATGGAGATAGGTATGGTGTGAAGTATGGAATAGATAGATTAGAGACAAAAGCCAAGGAGATTAATGCAAACATAGTTGTATTTGGTCATACTCACATTCCTTTATGTATAGAGAAAGATGGAGTTCTATATTTGAATCCAGGAAGTGTATCTCTTCCAAGACAAGTAACATATAAAAGTTTTGTTACACTAGATATCGAAGATGAAAAAATACAGATACA
>NZ_DATIRC010000434.1:0-1924 GCF_035470145.1 Romboutsia sp. | reverse complement strand
ATATGCATTTAATCCTAATTCCTCAGCAATTGAATAAGCAAGACCTCCACCTAAGTTAGATGCATGCTGTCCCATAACGCCTATTTTTAAATCTTTTAGCATTTCTTCATTTACTTGATATGTTCCACCTACAACAGGTCTCATATTTCCACCACGAGCTATTATTGCTGAGAATTTAGATAAATCTATATTTTTATCGGAGAGAGTTTTCATGATAAGTTCTTTACGAAAATCAAATTGATCATATATTTCTTTATATGAATTTATTTTTTCTGTAGAATGGCGTATTGTTTCAGTAATTATTTCTTTATCATTTTCAAATATTGATATTTTAGTTGAAGTTGAACCAGGATTTATTACTAAAAATGTAAATACTTTTTCCATATATCTACTCCTTTCCAAGTTGTTGAACAACTAATGCCCCAAGGGCTATAGAGTGTAATTTTGACATATCTGAGCTTGCTCTAGATGTTAATATTATTGGTGTTTTAGCACCCATAATAACTCCAGCTTTTTCAGCTTTTGCAAAGTATTCCATTGATTTATTTAAAATATTACCTGCTTCTATATCAGGTGCTATTAATATATCTGCATTTCCTGCAACAGGATGATTAATTCCCTTATGTTTTGCAGCTTCAACACATACTGCATTATCTATTGCTAATGGTCCTTTTACTAAGCAACCTTTTATAATACCTTGTTCATTCATTTTTGTAAGTTGCTCTGCATCTAATGTAGCAGGCATTTTAGGATTTACTTTTTCAACTGCACAAAGTACAGCTACCTTTGGTTCTTCATTTCCTAAAGCATGAGCAATTTTAACACTGCTATTGATTATATCTACTTTATTTTCTAATGTAGGTGCAATTGTCATAGCGCTATCACTTAATATAAATAATCTATCATATCCTAAAACTTCTAATACCCCAACATGATTTATTAAATCACCGGTTCTTAAGCCAGTTTCATGATTTAATACTGCCTTTAATATATCGGATGTTTCAACAAATCCTTTCATTGGAAGTGATGCTTTACCATCACGTACTAATTTTATAGCTTGTGTACAAGCTTCTGTTTTATCCTTAATATCTATAATTTCAAAATTGTTTGTATCCATTTGTATTTCAATGGCTATTTCTTCAATTTTTTCTTTATCTCCTACTAAAATTGCATTGGCAATTCCCATTTTGTATGCATTATTAACTGCAGATAATACATCCTTATCTTGTGCTACTGCTACAGATATTGTTTGAGGATCGCCTGCTTTAACTTTTTGTATTAATTGTTTAAAATCTTTTATCATTTCTATATCCCCTTTAATTATGAGCTTTTAGTTCCAAATTTCCTCATCTGTTGGAACAGATTTTCCTGGTACTTCGTATGCAATTCTACTTATATTAACTAAATGATGAAACCATAGATTTTCACTTATACTATTATTTCCCCAAGAACCACAACCAAGAGTTGCCGTAGGATTAAGACCGTTTACAAATGATCCACCAAGACCACTTGAACCTATTTGATTAACTCCAAAACGAGAGACAGGAAGTATTTCTGCTGCATATTCTATATTTTCCTTTGTATATGAATGTATAATTGCACTATGACCTTTTCCTTCATATTCTAAATTAGCATTTGCAATTTCAACAGCTTCTTGCCACTTTTCATAACTATAAGCTGCTAATACTGGACACATTTTTTCTTTTGCAAAATACTCTTCTGTTCCATATTTTTCAACTTTCACAACTAATAATTTTGTATCTTTTGGAATGTCTATTTTAGCCATTTTAGCTATATCAAAAGGAGATGCTCCTACACAATCTTTACTTATTGATCCACCTGGGAATAATACTTTTCTTAAAGCATCTACATCTTCATCTTTTTCTATATAATAAGCTCCTTGTTGTACTAATAACTCTATAAA
>NZ_DATIRC010000433.1:0-14684 GCF_035470145.1 Romboutsia sp. | reverse complement strand
TAATTCTATAGTATTTAAAAATAACATGCAGGTTGATTATAATAAGAGTATTAATAGTATCAATACTGTGGTGATTTTACTAATAGTGTCTGCAGGTGTTTTGGCCTTCGTTGTAATATACAACCTTACAAATATAAATATAAGTGAGAGAAGAAGAGAACTTGCAACAATAAAACTCTTAGGATTTTATGATAATGAATTAGCAGCTTATATATACAGAGAAAATATGATATTAACTGTGTTAGGTGGTTTAACTGGAATATTTGTGGGAATATTTTTGAACAAGTTTATAACATCTACTGCAGAAACAAATGTTATAATGTTTTTGCAGAAAATTAGCCCAATTAATTTCTTATATTCTATTTTACTGACATTATTATTTTCTGTAGTTGTAAATTTATTTATGTACAATAGATTTGATAAGATTGATATGATAGAATCACTTAAGAGTGCTGAGTAAATAGTATATATGAGCAATAATAAAGATAAACCAGTTTATGGTGAATCTTATTACAAATGATGTAGACAAAACACTCTTATTTTTCAATAATAAGAGTGTTTTTTACAATGAAAATTAAAATTACTAAATTCTTTATGTTGTATAGAGGATTTAGTTTTCAAAAACTCTCTTTACCCCTACAAGTCTTTTTTTATAGTAATTATCTGAAAAAGAAGTTATAGTAACTAAACCTGCACCACTACTTGCGTGTATAAATTGATTATTACCAATATAAATTCCAACGTGTGAAACAGTGTTAGAACCTGGCTTTGAAGCAAAAAATACCAAATCTCCTAGTTTCATATTTTTTTTATTAGGTTCAACAGAAGTAGAAATTGCATTATATTGTGGTTGTGAATCTCTTGGTAAGTCAACTCCATTAACACGACAGCAAATATAAGTTAGACCGGAACAATCTATACCCCATGCTCCTACTCCTCCCCAGAGATATGGAACTCCTAGAAATTTTTTTGCTGTTTCTACAAGCTCATAACCTGTAGTTTTAGGTATGTGAGTTCCTGTTTGTATTTGTAGAGTATCGTTGTCTTCTATCCAACCTATAGTGTTCATAGGTAGAGCTACTTCATACCAGTTATTTGTTTTACTTATACAATATAGCTCTGTTCCAAGTGTGATTTCTTTAATTGGTGAAGTTGTGTTTATCGTTGAATATATATTTTTCAGTTTTGATTTTATTATAACTTTTGTAGAAGTTATATTAGTAAAAGATTTATCTATTTTATCTGATTTAATCCATCCAATATAACCATCTACTACTTCTACTTTTGACCATTCTGGGATTTCATCTATAATTTTAAGTGGCTGACAAAAAAGTGTTTGAGTTACTCTTTCAGAATTAGTATCTGGATATCGAAAAACATCAACAATTGAGTCATTAACAACATAAATACTGTTGTTTATAGTATTACTTAATAAATTTATTAATTCGTCGGATGTGATGTGGTTTTTATTCAAAATATGCAACTCCTTTAAAAAATTAATTGTATTTATATAAGTCAAACTAAAAATATTACATTGTAACGAATATTCATCCAATACTTTAAGGGTGGACTGTGAATTTAAAGTATAAAGAATTTTTTTAACTTATATAGAAATAGAATATGATTAACAAATGGAATACGCCACTAAACTTGTACATGGTACAAGTTTTTTTAAAAAGGGGTCCAACTAAACCTAGAGCAACTGAGGTTTTAGATAAAATGAAGTCAGATAAACGATATAGTTCACAAATAAGAGTTATTTCTAATTTAATCATGTAAATTAATTGTAATAAGTTGGAAATATAATTAAAATTATATATAGGTTTAAAAGGGTAGGTGTAAGGAAAGAATTTAGACATAATTATATAATATGGGAGGGAATTAAATGGAAAAAATCTTTGAAATACTAGAAGATTTAGCAGTGAATTTTAAAAAATATGAACATGAACCTGTTAAGACTTGTGCAGAATCAACTGCATTACTGCCAGATGATATTCCAGGAGTAAGAACAAAGCATTTGTTCTTAAGAGATAAAAAAAAGAAAAACTATTTTGTTGTTGTAGTAGATGAAAATAAATTAGTAGATTTAAAAAGTTTATCCAATCAATTAGATGTAAAAAGCATAGGTATGGCTTCTGAAGAAGAACTTAAAGAGTATTTTAAAATAGAAGTAGGGTCACTTTCTATGTTAGCATTTTTAAATGTAAAAGATAGCAATGTGAGACTTTTAATAGATGAGGAAATTTGGGATAAGGAAGCATTTGATTGTCATCCAAATGTAAATAATATTGTATTGTCAATAAATAAAGAAGATTGGTTAAAAATATTTAATTATATGAAAAGGACACCGGAAGTTATCTTTATTCCTGAAAAACAATTATAGTAATGAATATTTAAAATAAATACTATCGATATAAAAATAAAGTGACAAATAGTTTTGTGATAAAGTCACATAAATATATTTAAGCATCCTATATAATTAAAATATACATAAGATAAATATAAATCGAGGAGATAATGAATATGAGTGGACATAAGTTTGATGTAAAAAAGCTTGATAAACTAAATAATCCTAAAAGATTAGAGATGATAGAACTAGGCAAAATAGTTAATGAATTACAATTATTATCAAATAGTGTATTAGTAGATATAGGTGCTGGAACAGGAATGTTTTCAGAAAAACTATTAGATCTAGTACCAGATTCTAAGTGCTATGCTTTGGATATATCTAAGGAAATGATTGAATGGATTGATCAAAATCGTGTACCTAAATTAAAATCAAGACTTAAGACTAAACTAATGGGTGAAAACAACATTCCACTAGAAGATAATACAGCGGATTTAGCATTTATGATAACTGTTCATCATGAACTAGAAGATGGTGAAAAGTTGCTTAAAGAAATTAAAAGAGTGTTAAAAGAAGATGGAAAAGTTTTAATATGTGATTGGAAAGAAGGATGTCATCATCATTTTGTTAAGAAAGATAGTATTATAGAAGATTTAAAATTAGCAGGGTTTAACACTATAAAAGAAATAGAAGCATCAGAAAAATTAGTATGCTTAATAGGGTACTAAAGAAGCTTCTATGCAAAAGCTATTCAATAGGAACTAGATATTTTGAAACTAAATTTTTAAGATAATAAAAAAACAATGATAGAACGATTAGTGTATGTTCTATCATTGTTTTTTTATTATATATTCAATATTGGGAGATCCATTTTTTCTGTCATGGTCAAATATTTATATTAAAAGGGGTGTACATCAAAACAAAATGTGTTGTTTTGTAACTGAATCTCTAAAAAAGTCATATAATGCTCTTAATAACAGTATTATGTTATTAATCATTTTAAGAGAGGTGTGTATATAAATGAAAAATACTATTTCACTATCTATTCTAGGAAGTAGTGGTGGAGTTGCTAAAGCATTTTTGTCTATATTAAATAAGGCAACTGAGGATATAAATGATCCAATCCATAAATTTATATCAACATGTAATGTACATTTAATAGATATTAAACAAAAGGATATCACTTATTTTCAAGAACTATTTCCTAATCTAGCTACTAAAATATCTTTATATGAATTTGATTTAAATGATACTAATAAATTTATTAAACACCTTAAAAATACTAAAACCACTATTGTTGTTGATATTTCATGGGCAGATACAATTGAAACTCTAAATTGTTGTAATAAACTAGGTGTTGTATATATAAACTCTGCATTTGAAAATACTTATATTGATGAAACTGAGGAATTTGAAGGATTTGGATTGTCTAAAAGATATGAGTTTTTTGAAGCACGTAGAGATGAATTTACAAATACAACATCAATTATAGGCAGTGGTATGAATCCTGGTGTTGTTCAATGGATGGCATTAAAAGTCATAAACAGTGTTTCAGATAAGCAACCTAAGGCTTGTTATATTGTTGAGTCTGACAATTCTTTTTATATAGATGAATCACTTGCACAAAAAGATACTATTTATACAACATGGTCACCTGAATGTTTTCTTGATGAAGCAATCCTAAGTTATCCATTATTTATGAAGCAACGCAATCAACTTTTCCTATATAAAGAAGTTTATAGCCTTGAATTTAAAGTAACATTAGGAGAAAAAGAATTTTATGGATGCCTTATGCCTCATGAGGAAGTTCTTTCATTAGGTAGTTTGTATGATATGGAATGTGGGTTTATATATAAAGTTAATGATCATACTACAAAAATAATAAGAGATAACATTGATAATCTTGATGATTTATGGGATGCTCCTATGAAAGTTCTTGACCCTTCAGAATATCCGTTAAAAGGTGAAGACTTGGTTGGTGTATTGCTTGTATATGATGACGAAGAAATATATATGTATAATGTACTAAGTA
Source organism: Romboutsia sp. (assembly GCF_035470145.1). Classification (GTDB taxonomy): domain Bacteria; phylum Bacillota; class Clostridia; order Peptostreptococcales; family Peptostreptococcaceae; genus Romboutsia_D. The sequence goes on along the minus strand of NZ_DATIRC010000433.1, from coordinate 10,305 downwards.
ATAAAGAAGTGTTTGATAAATATAAAGTTAGTGCTACGTACTTCCAAGTAGCTTGTGGGCTGTATGGAGCTATTTCTACAATATTACTAGATAATATACCAAGAGGAATTTATTATGTAGATGAACTACTTTTAAACACTGATAGTAATTATGGTGAATATTTATCTTATCATATGAAAGATTTTGTGATCGGAAAAAATAAAGTTTCAGAGGGTCTTTTATTAGATAGAATAAAGTATATTGATAACTAAAGTAAATTACAGAATCAGTTTATGTTAAAGGTAAAAGAAAAAAGATGAGCAATATGCCCATCTCAAAATGTATATCATTCTTACTTTGGGGAAAGTAGAGTATGAATTAAAAAGTTAACATTTTTAATATAATAGAAACAAAAAATCAGAAGACCAAAAAGTCTTCTGACTATATAAAGATATTTTCAAATATCTAAATTTCTATTAAATATGTACTTCTTAATATTAAGTATAGGATACTTATAATATATAAGTCAATAAAAAATTATAAAAAATAACATATTATATAAATATTGAATGGTAAGTCTGGGAATTACGACTTTAAGGAGGATATAAACAACAAATCGACAATCGTAATTGACAAATATATCTATATTAGACTACTATTATATTAAAGAAATAAATTAAAAACCAAAGTCATGAAGGCTTTAAACCTTCATGGCTTTTTTGTGTTTAATTTGAAGTGGGGATGAGAATATGATAGCAAATAGATTATAAAACAAAACACATTTTAAATAATGTATGTTTAGATATTGATATAGTAAATAATTATATTATTGCTATATAAAAAATATTTTCTATAAAAGAATAATTATATTATAGACCTTTGTATAAAATAATGGTATATTATACATATAGACAGCAAGATTAGACAAAATAATTAAAAAGTAGACACTAGGAACGGACATAACAAATTAGACATTTAAGATATAGACATAATTAAAAAAGGGGTTGTGCAAAATACTCCTATTTTATGCTTAAAATTTAAAAATACTATTATTCCCTATTAAATAGTATTGCAAGTTCTCTAAATCCCATTTTATAAAGACTGTAACGGAAACAGTCTTTTTTTTGTACAGAAAATCTATGTGATTGAGTATCCAAATTAAATAATATAGTTAGTATATACTCAGGTATTTCAAATATAGTAGATATAAATGACATATGAGTAAGTTATTATAATATATATAAAATAATAAAAAATAAAAATTTTACATAAAAAAATATTTATACTATAGACCTTTATGTAAAATGGTGGTATATTGTATACGTAAGCAACAATATTAGACAAAATACTTAAAATTTTAAAATACTATTCTCCCCCAATGAAATAGTATTAGAAATTCCCAAAATCCCATTTTACAAAGACTGTAACGGAAACAGTCTTTTTTTGTTGAAAAAAAGACTATTAATTAATATAATATTTTATAAAAAATATATTGGGGAACGATTCGTTCCCTAGATGTTGTAATTAAAGTGCTCTACATATGTAGATGAATTATAATATTTTATGTGATGATAAAAAATTTATAGAAAAGTAGTAAATACAATATTTGGAATTGAAATATTGAGTTAATTAATTTTATCGTATAAAATAATTTATGTAAGCTAAAACGTCTTAGTAAAGGGGGGAAATATTAAGATGAATAATCTTAATAGTGGAGATTTAAAAAACATAGTTAGAGATAGTTATAAAAAAATTGTAATATCAGAATCTAAGAGTGGATGTTGTGGAGCAGATATTTCTAAGAGCATAGGCTATTCTAATGAAGATATGGATACAGTTCCAAAAGATTCTAATCTAGGTCTTGGATGTGGAAATCCTCAGCTAATTGCGAATATATGTGAAGGAGAAACTGTACTAGATTTAGGTAGTGGAGCAGGATTTGACTGTTTCTTAGCTTCTAAGAAGGTTGGAAAAAATGGATTAGTTATAGGGGTTGATATGACTGCTGAGATGTTAAGTCAAGCAAGAAACAATTCAATTAATAATAATTATAGCAATGTAGATTTTAGACTTGGAGAAATTGAAAATCTTCCAGTAGCAGATAATGTAGTTGATGTTATTATATCAAACTGTGTTATAAATCTATCTCCTAATAAGCAAAGAGTATATGATGAAGCTTATCGTGTATTAAAAAGTGGTGGTAGACTAGCTATTTCAGATATAGTACTTATGAAGGATTTAACTGAAGAAATGAAGGAAGATGAAAAACTTTACTGTGGCTGAGTTACAGGTGCCTCTTCAGTTGAAGAGTTAAGATTTTATTTAGAAAAATCAGGGTTTAAAAATATTAGTATAGATACTAAGCCTGTATCTAAGGAATATGAAGAAAAATGGGGACAGAATTTAAATGTAGGTGAATACATTATGTCTGCAGCAATTAAAGCGTTTAAATAGAATGCTTATACTAATTTAATTACATACCACTAATAAAGTGTACTCTCTTCTACATAAGGATATATAGGGAAGGATTATGGAGAAGAGAAACTAAATCATATTTTAAAAAGGCTGTAACGGAAACAGTCTTTTTTATTTTTATAACATTTAGTGTATTCCATCAAACTTTAATAAATATATAATTTATTATTAGAAATTATTAATTTAGTAGCTAAATAAGAAAATGAATAAGGAACAAATAAAATTATAAATACATATTATATATAGCACTTAATTAGACAACAAGGGGGATATAATATGGATTGTTTTAAAATAAAAGAAGGTAGTTCTTTAGTAAGAGTATTTCATGCATCACCTCAAGCACCAAAGGTAGACGTATATATTGATGGGAATCTTGCGTTTAGCGACCTTGGATTTAAAGAATTTACAAATTATGTTTACTTAGACGAAGGAAGTTATAAAGTTGAGGTATATCCAGCAGGTACTAAAGAAAACGCGGCTATAAGTGAAATAGTAGATGTACCTGACGGAGAAATAGTCACTGTAGCAGCTACAGGAAATTTAGATGATCTATCTTTGTTAGTTATACCAGATTATGTATCAAAGGAAACATCTGATTCTTATAGTACATTTAGAGTAATACACTTATCACCGGATGCACCAGCGGTAGATATTTTAGTGGATGAAGATGTTTTATTTGAAGATATTGAGTTTAGAGAAGGGACAGAGTATGTAGATGTAAAACCAGGTAAGTATAATATAACAATAGCATTAAGTAGCGATGGTAAATCAGTTTTATCATTTGAAGTTACGTTAAATCCAAATAGAATATATACTATATATGCAGTTGGAGATGCAGCTAATTTAAGAGCCATTCAGTCTGTTGATGGAAATACCTATGTTTGTAAATAGATAATATATAAAAAAAGAATAGTTTTTATATACTGTAACCTATAGAATGAACAATGGAAAAAGAGTTCACGCTATAGGTTATTTTTTGATTTGTTTAATAAGAGATAGTTAATTGGCTATATAATATAAAAAAATTTTATGTAAAATATTATTTATATTATAGAATTATGTACAAAATAATGGTATTCTGTATACAGAAACAACAATATTAGACAAAAAAACTTAAAATACTATTCTCCCCCAATGAAATAGTATTAGAAATTCCCAAAACCCCATTTTATAAAGACTGTAACGGAAACAGTCTTTTTTATATTGAAGGAAATTATATTTTATCTGATTTGTAGATAAATATAATTTCCAACTACTAAATTTGAAATGTTTCGTCAACACGTCACTCAAGTGAAGTGAATTTTTTATTTCATTTCATTACTTGGTTTTGAAATTGAACTTAAAGCTTCACCTGCTTCATTTACATGTATATTTACATTTGCTAAATCACCTAGTGAAAGCATTCCAACAATCTTGTTATTTTCAACTACTGGTAATCTTCTTATTTGATTTTGAGCCATTAATGTAGCTGCTTCATGAGCATCTATATCAGGACTTACACTTACAATATTTTTACTCATTATATTTCCTACATTTTGGTTAGCATTATTAGCTCCAGCAACACTTCTTAAAACTATATCTCTATCTGTTATTACTCCAACAGGAGTGTGATTTTCATCACAAACAGGAACTATTCCAACATCTAAAGATTTCATAACATCTGCTGCGTTTGTTATATTGGAATTTGGTGTTACATATGATACACCACTTGTCATTATATCTCTTACTTTCAAAATTAAAACCTCCTCTTTTTTTAAATCAATACTAGTGTTTCTTTTTTTTAGAGGTTTTATTTATAAATTTTTTAAAATGATTTTTTTACTAGTTTTTTTAAAATTTTCATTCACTTCTAAAAATATGTGTTTAGTGCTTTCTAAATTTTAATAAACACTTTATATCATCGTAATATATCTATTTCTTATAATAATAGGTAATCATTATAAGAGCTCCAATTAAAGCATTAATCATATCTTGCATGGTATCTTTTAATCCACCTGGTTGAGCATTTGTATTAAACAATACATCTAATGTATATTCATATAATTCACAGACAGCAGATATACCCATACTAAAGAAAAAAATAACAAAAAAGATTAATATTTTGCTCATTATATTTTTTTCTTTTGTTACCTTTAATATATTCCAACCTATTTTAACAGAGATAAATCCTGACCAAAAATGTAGGAATTTATCATAAAATTTTATTTTGTCATAGAAATTATAACAGGAACCTAGTAAGAATGAAGATAGTATAAATAAATTACCGACTATAAATAAATTTCTATCTAATATAGTTAAATTCTTTGAATATACTTTACCTAATACAAATGTTATAACCAAACAAGCTGCACTTAATCCAGCTTTACCATATTCACTTTTAAACATAAAAAATATTATAGAAAATATATATACAACATAAAGTAGTATTTTAAATATATTAATTTTTCTGTCTTTCATATGTATCCCAACCTTTTTTTATTTTATATGTATTATGTGTAGATTAAATGAAAATATTAAAAATTTAAACACATACCATTGAAGAATATTGTGTTTAATTACAGGGATTTTACAAATACTAATTTATATTAAAAACTTAGGAGGAAGTTATGGGTAAATATAAATTAGATTACTTTGCTAAATATTATTTTTATGAAGAAGATAAATTTAAAGACGCAGTTGAAGATGGTGAATATATACTAAATCAAATAAAAGAAAGTAATAGATTTGATTATAAAGGACATTCTTTTAAATATACTAAATTTGGTAACATATCTATGAGCGATACCCAAAGAAATGTAGATATAGAAATAGAAGAAAATAGTATAGATGTAATTATAAATGGAGAAAAGAAACATTTAGACTTGATATATAAATTTGACACAAAAGAATTAGAGGATCATGTAAGAATAACTACTAGAATAAGTGAAAAAATAGATGATATATCGTGCTTATTATATATAGACTATGATCAAGCTAACGAATTTATTAAAGAACTGGAGAATGTAAAAAAAGCACAAGAAAATAATATGAATAAGTAACATAAAAATCTGATACTGCCTTAGTATCAGATTTTTTTAATAATATATATTGAACTATTGCCAGGTTTCAATTATAGCTACTGTTTTAATTAAATTTTCTAAATTAAATACATTGAATGAAATATTATTAACTGTTTTTTAATCTAATTATGAAAAAATTGAGCTATATAATATAAAAACAAGAAGCAACATTATAAGTTGTAAATATAAAAAAATGAAAGTTTATATAAAAAAAAATCATTTTTAAGAATCTTTTTTAAAAAATAAAAAATATAGTGCATATTTATAAAATGTGTAATATAATGTGTTTAAGGTAAAAAACAATCGATTTATTTTAGGAGGCATGATCGACTAAAATGAAATATTTATATAAAATCATGCAAAAATTAAAAAGTAGGTTGATTATGTGAAGGCTAAATATATAGGTTTTAGAGATTCACATAGTGGCTAAAAAATAAAATTAAGGGGGCAAAGAAAGGTATGTGTATAGTAGATAAGATAAATTCTAAAAAAATCAAAATAGTAGATACAACTTTAAGAGATGGTGAACAAACTGCAGGTGTCGTATTTGCAAATCATGAAAAGATTATGATAGCACAAATGTTAAGTGACCTTGGCATAAATCAATTAGAAGTTGGCATACCAGCCATGGGTGGAGATGAAAAAGATACAATTAAGGCTATATGTAAAAGAAATTTAAAGCCTAGTATTATGGCGTGGAATAGAGCTGTAATAAAAGATATAGAACAATCTATTGATTGTGGTGTAGATGCTGTAGCGATATCTGTATCGGTATCAGACATTCATATAAAAAACAAATTAAAGACATCTAGAGAATGGGTAATAGAAAACATGGTAAAATCTGTTGAATATGCAAAACAAAATGGATTATACGTATCTGTAAATGGAGAAGATGCATCTAGAGCAGATTTAGACTTCTTAAGTGAATTTATAGAAGCTGCAAAAGGTGCAGGGGCTGATAGATTTAGATACTGTGATACAGTAGGGGTAATGGAGCCATTTACGATTCGAAAAAATATAGAAACTCTATATGAAAGAACTAAAGTTGATATAGAGATGCATACTCATAATGATTTTGGAATGGCAACTGCTAATGCTTTAGCTGGAGTAGCAGGAGGTGCAAATTATATAGGTGTTACAGTTAATGGACTGGGGGAAAGAGCGGGCAATGCAGCTTTAGAAGAAGTATTAATGTCTCTTAAATGCGTTTATGGGTATGGTGTAAGTATAGATACAAGAAAGTTTAAAGAGTTATCTGAGTATGTTTCAAGAGCATCAGGAAGAGAACTTCCTGCATGGAAGGCAATAGTTGGAAGTAATATGTTTAGACATGAATCAGGGATACATGCAGATGGAGCTTTAAAAAATCCTACAAACTATGAAGCTTTTGACCCAAGTGAAGTAGGGCTTGAGAGACAAATTGTAATAGGAAAACACTCAGGAAAAGCGGCTATAGTAAATAAGTTTCAAGAATATAATATTGAGCTTTCAGATGCTAGGGCAACACAATTATTAGAAAAGGTTAGATCTTTTTCTATAGGGATGAAAAGAAGCCTATTTGATAAAGAAATAGTTCAAATATATTATGACTTAATAAATCATCAGAACTTAAATAGGGGGTAAGAACATTGGCAGAAAACTTATTTTATAAAATTTTAAAAAAGCATTTAGTAGAAGGGAATCTTAGCACTAATAATTCAGTAGGGATAAAAATAGATCAAACACTAACACAAGACTCAACAGGTACTATGGCATATCTTCAATTAGAAGCTATGGGTATAGACAAAGTAAAAACAAAGAAAAGTGTAGCTTTTGTAGATCACAATATGCTACAACAAGGATTTGAAAATGCAGATGATCATAAATATATACAAACAGTAGCAGATAAATATGGAGTATATTTCTCAAGACCAGGAAATGGGATTTGTCATCAAGTATTTTTAGAGAGGTTTTCAACTCCTGGAGATACACTTTTAGGTTCGGATAGCCATACTCCAACTGCTGGTGGAGTAGGAATGATTGCCATTGGAGCAGGAGGACTTGATGTTGCTTTGGCAATGGCTGGAGGAGCATATTATATAAATAAACCTAAGGTTTGTAAGGTGAATTTAATCGGAAAGCTAAACAATATGGTATCGTCTAAGGACATTATATTAGAGGTGCTTAGAAAAGTAAGTGTTAAGGGCGGAGTAGGTAAGGTTTTTGAATATTGTGGAGAAAGTTTAAAATACTTATCAGTACCCCAAAGAGCAACTATAACAAATATGGGCGCTGAATTAGGAGCTACAACTTCTATATTCCCAAGTGATGAAAAAACATTAGAATTTTTCAAAGCTCAAGGTAGAGGAGACGAATGGTTAGAATTAAAGGCAGATGAGAATGCAACTTATGACGAAGAAATTACTATAGATTTATCACAGTTAAAACCATTAGCAGCTATACCTCATAGTCCTGACAATGTAGATGAGGTTGAAAATATAGGAGAGATTAAGGTAGATCAAGTTGCAATAGGAAGTTGTACAAATTCTTCATACGAAGACTTGATGAAGGTAGCTCAAATATTAAAAGGGCATAAGATTCACAAAGATGTAAACTTAGTTATAGCTCCGGGTTCTAGACAAGTTATGGAAATGCTAGCTAGAAATGGAGCTTTGGCAGATATAATAAGTTCAGGAGCTAGAATTTTAGAAAATTCATGTGGTCCATGTATAGGAATGGGTCAATCTCCTGGAACTAATGCAGTTTCACTAAGAACATTTAACAGAAACTTCTATGGTAGAAGTGGAACATTATCAGCAAATGTATACTTGGTAAGTCCAGAAGTGGCAGCAGTAAGTGCTATATATGGAAAATTAACAGATCCAAGAAAATTTGATGTAAAGTTTGAAAATTTAACAGTAGATAAATTCTTAATAGATGATAGCATGATTGTGAAACCTTCAATTGATGGAGAAAATGTAGAAGTTATTAGAGGACCAAATATAAAACCATTCCCTGTTAATACAGAATTAGGAGAAGTGTTGCAAGGGAAAATTATATTAAAAGTAGAGGACAATATCACAACAGACCATATAATGCCATCGGATTCAAAATTACTTCCATTTAGAAGTAATATACCTCATCTTTCAAATTATTGCTTCAATACTATAGATACCCAATTCCCAAAAAGAGCGAAGGAGAATGATGGGGGATTTATAGTTGGAGGAGAAAACTATGGACAAGGTTCAAGTAGAGAACATGCAGCCTTAGCACCTCTTTATCTTGGAGTTAAGGGTGTAATAGTAAAAAGTTTTGCAAGAATTCATAAAGCAAACTTGATAAATAGTGGAATAATACCTATGGAATTTCTTGATGCTAAAGATTATGAAAAACTAGATCTTTTAGATAAATTTGAAATAGTAGATATACTAGATAATCTAAATTCTAAGGAGTTAGAAGTGAAAAATATTACTAAAGAAAACTCATTTAAAGTTAAATTAGACTTATCATCAAAAGAAGTAGAGATATTAAAGGCTGGAGGGAAATTGAAATATACAAAGATTAAAACAGAGGGAAAATTGATATAAAGTAAGTTGAGTAGCTAAAAGAATGGAGGGACTAGAGTATGTATACAATAACACTTATACCAGGTGATGGAATAGGACCAGAGGTAGCAAAGGCTATGACAAAGGTAGTAAAAGCTACTGGAGTTGATATAAGATGGGAAAAAGTAGATGCAGGAGAAGGTGTGATGGATGAGTATGGAATTCCACTTCCATCACATGTAATAGATACTATTAAAAAGAATAAAATTGCAATAAAAGGACCAGTAACTACACCTGTCGGTAAGGGGTTTAGGAGTGTAAATGTAACACTTAGACAAGAATTAGATTTATATGTAAATTTAAGACCTGTTAAAAGTTTTAGGGGGATAAAAAGTAGATACGAAAATGTAGATTTAGTAATAGTTAGAGAAAATACAGAAGACTTATATGCAGGAATAGAGCACAAGCTTGGTGACTATGGAGCTGAAAGTATAAAAATAATAACAAAAGGGGCAAGTGAAAGAATAGTAGACTTCGCTTGTAACTATGTAAAAGATAACAAAAGGAACAAGCTAACAGCAGTGCATAAGGCAAATATAATGAAGTTATCAGATGGATTGTTTTTAGATGTATTTAGAGAAGTAGCATCAAAATATGATGTAGAATCTGATGATTTAATAGTAGATGCAGCGGCTATGAACCTTGTTTTAAATCCTCAAAAACATGATGTTATGGTAATGCCAAATCTTTATGGAGATATACTATCTGATTTATGTGCAGGTCTTGTTGGAGGACTTGGTATAATACCTGGGGCTAACATTGGAAAGGAATATGCTGTATTTGAGGCAGTACATGGAAGTGCACCTCAGATAGCAGGCAAAAATAAGGCTAATCCTACTGCGCTTATTCAATCTGCAGTTATGATGCTTAGATATCTAGGTGAGTATGATAATGCAAAAAAGATTGAGGATGCTTTAGCAGAGGTGTTTTTAAGAGGAGAAAAGCTTACTGTGGACCTTGGAGGTAGCGCTAGTACTGATGAGTTTGCTGATGAGGTTTGTAAGTATATTTTATAGGTGTTTAATTAAATATTTCTCAAGTGTAGTGTTGGTAAAAAAGATAATAGTCAGGTTACTACTTGGGGTTGTGGTCAAGATACAAAAATTCTTTAAGGCCGTGTGAAATATTTAAGATTATGTAAAATAATGGTTGCTAAAAATTAATAGTATGTGCTATATTTATATTGAAATCATGAAGATTTCTACAAC
>NZ_DATIRC010000432.1:0-1504 GCF_035470145.1 Romboutsia sp. | reverse complement strand
TGGCTCAGTTTTATTTTGGTTGGGATACTACTTTCTGTTTTATATTAAAAAAGAAATCCAGTTTGATTTTCACAAATCAAATATTTAAAATGGAACAAGAGCTACTACTTTTATCCTTAAAATCTAAAAAATATTAAATTGTAGGATGTAAACACCCAAACAGAATATAAATCAGAAATAACTAAATCTAGCATCTATCATCAAACAAAGAAAACAAAACAGTGGGCCGATAGTTCAGTCTGGTATGAATGCCTGACTTGCACTCAGGAGGCCGCGGGTTCAATTCCCGCTCGGTCCACCATAAATCGAATTTTATTCAATTAGAAAATGCATTGTGAATTTAACTAATTAAAATTAGTTCAACCTTTTAGGTTCCAATGTCTATATAATAATCTATGTGAGGTGAAATTTTTGGGTGAAATATACAAACCTGATGATTTTATCGGAAGAAAGAAAAAACCTTCTGATCTATCTCCAGGATTAGGAGGAATTGCCCCCACTACATTAAATGAAGTTATTCGATAGATTAGATTATTAAGAAATGATGTGGAAAAAATTAAACTAGCACTTAGAGCAAAAGGGATAAATATAGAATAAGAAATTCACAGAACAACTAGATTAGGTCCATGAATTATTAATCTCTGCGAGTTTTGTATTTTAGTCAGAAGATTGATTGTTTTCCTAATTTCGTTAATATGTTTCAAGAAGTTCTTTTAGAGATTCTGCTTCTTTTCGTAATTCTGCTACTTCTTGTTCAAGAGAGTCTGCTTTTGTTTCTGCTTTTTCTCGGAGGGCTTCTATTTCTGCATTAAGTTCAGATTTCTCTTTTTCTAAGTCAGAGATTTTATTTCTAATTTCCCTTAATGTTCGCATCAATAATCTCCGTTAATATATCTAAGCGAGAATGGCTAAAAATCTTATGGACTTCTGATAAGTCTTGCTTTAATATTAAATAAAAAACGATTTAAAAACTTGAGTTTAACTCAGTAAAACTTTAAGCTAAAATCAAAATATAATATTTATGTCGTGAAAAACTATTGAGAATACGAAGTTTCTTAGCTGGTTTTCATTTAATAAATTTTTTAATAATGCTTTTCGCGACAATATATGCTTTAAACTATGTGTGGGGAAAAGTGGAAAATTGGATTTCAACACTTTACATTTATTACATAATTGTAGGAATCTCTGGTGTAGTTCTTGCGTTATGGATTGGAATAGATGGAAAAAGACTTCAACGTTATGCAACTAAAATGAGGAAATTAGAGGAAAAATTGATCGCCTTAGATCAAAAAATTAGAATCATAAAACCAGGAAGTAAAGAAAAAGAATCGAATCAGTAAACATCTAAAACCCAAGGATATTTGCGAAAAATTACTTCATTTATTGAATGTGGAGAAATTATTCCTTCTTCACATATTATTCCATGAATAAATTCTCTTCTTGTAACATCAAAAGCCGGATTTCTTATAATTAACCCAGCCGGAGAATTATCCCAAACCTCTTT
>NZ_DATIRC010000431.1:0-1628 GCF_035470145.1 Romboutsia sp. | reverse complement strand
TAGCTTATAAATATGCACCTAAAGTAATAAATAAAGTTAAAAAGATGTGGAAGAAAGGAACTAATGAAACTTTGGAAGATAAACAAAGAAGATTACTTGAAGAATTAGCGGAAGTTAACAGTCAACTTGCTTCGGAAGATGACAATGATCCGGATTTAAATATTTAAAGTATTTGAGGTTAAGTGTTATAACAAACACTTTTCCTTTTACTTTTGTAATTAAGGGGGTGATGTTATGAGTACTATTATATTGATGTCGATAACTACGATTCTATCGGTAAGTGTTGCGTTTATGCTGATGATTATGTTCTGGTATAATGGTGTTTTAGAAGTTAGAACCGACGACGATGGTGATAATTTAAAATTAAATATAAACGAATACGATATGATTAGACGTAAAAGATTTATGATTGTATTAATAAAAAAGAAGTAAATATTTATTTAGTTTAAATACGCTTTATATACAAGTACTATTATGAGAAATTTAAACTAATGATAAAAAAGAGGAGAGAATAAAAATGAATAACACAAACACGCAGTTATTAGAACAGGTAATTGAAATGAAGTTACAGGAATGTATTGATGAAGGTAAAAACTTATCAAACGAATCTTTTGAGGCAGCGATTAAAGCAATTAAAATTTCAAATGAGATAGACAAAACTCAAAATGATTCGCAAGTTGCGATGGGGAATTTAACAATTCAAGAGGATAAAGTTAAAAATGATAAAGAAATTAGTGACGAAAATATAAAATTACAACGTGAAAAAATTTCAAATGAAAACAGTAATAAAATTAAAGAGTTAGAAATTGTAGAAACTAAAAATATTAATGAACAAGCTTATAATAGCGACACATTAAAATTACAACATAATAAGTTGGATAGTGAAAACGAAATTAAATTCAATGAATTAGAATATATGAAATGGAAAACTCAAATGGAACAAGATTTGAAAACTGAAGAAATTAAAATAAACGAGGAAATACGTAAATTAGATATAGACGTTCAAAATAGAAAGATCACGGTTGACGAGTACCTTAAGAAAATGGAAATTCTTAATCAAGATAAGCAGCAGAATAGAGATAAAGGTTTAAAATTATTTGAAGTATTAGCAGCTATAATTGTTGTACCGGCAATAGATTATGCGGTAAAAAATACGTTTGCGAGAACACTTTGTAATTTCGAAAGAGATTATACGTTCACAACAACTGCAGGCAAATCATTATCATCTTTATTCAAATTTAAGTAATTAGAATAATAATCAAGACTAAAGGTCCGTACTTGGGCTTTTAGCTTTAATTGGAGGATACAAAATGAATATAAGGAAATATATAAATCCGATAGAGTCATACGTTCGTAAAAATGCTCCCACGATACTAACTACACTTGGTATGGTTGGTGTTGTCACTACCGCGATGAATGCCGTTAAGGATAGCAAAAAAGCCGATTCTTTAATCCGTAAACGAAACGAATACAAGCTTGATAAGTACGGAGAGAATCTAACTAAAACCGAAAAAGTTATAGCGGCTGTACCTGCATATTTACCAACAATGATATCTGGTATAACAACTATATCTTGTATATATGGATCTAATCATATAAATAAAAACCGACAAGCTATGTTAACAGGT
>NZ_DATIRC010000430.1:0-1591 GCF_035470145.1 Romboutsia sp. | reverse complement strand
TAATCATTTTCTTTTTTCTAAAAATTAAAAATGTTATCAATTTTATAAATAGACAGAATTGCAATAATTTGTTGCTATTACTGTATTTCTTGTGATAAATTTATAAAGCAAAATAAATCGGATAGTCTTTTATGTGACTTTAAGGAGGAAAACTCAAATGGATAATCATGAATTAAACAAAAATATCGGACTTGTACCCGCTCTATCGATAGTTGTGGGTATGGTTATAGGCGGAGGAGTGTTTTTTAAACCTACAGCCATTTTTACAGCAACAGGAGCCCCTGGTCTTGGAATTATAGCATGGATTATAGCTGGAATTATAACTATAGCAGGCGGACTTACTGCGGCTGAACTTGGTGCTGCAATACCTAAAACAGGTGGAGCAATAGCATATTTAGACGAAGCTTATGGAGATATTTGGGGATTCCTCTTTGGTTGGGCTCAAACAGTTATATATTTCCCTGGTACAATGGCTGCACTTGCTATTATATTTGCAACTCAGGTAGTAACTTTATTAGGACTAGATAATAATTTAATTGTACCAATAGGAATAATCTCAGTTGTATTTTTAACTATTTTAAATATTATCGGCGGATCTAAAGCAGGTACTGCACTTCAAACTATTGCAACTGCTGGTAAATTAATACCATTATTTTTAATAATAGTTGTAGGATTTATAAAAGGTGATGGTGGAGTTGCTAGATTGTTTCCTATTACAGCTCCAGATCATCCTGTAGCTACAGGTTTAGGTTCTGCTCTAATAGCTTGTATGTTTGCTTATAACGGATGGATAAATGTAGGAAATATAGCTGGAGAAATGAAAAATCCAGGAAAAGATTTACCAAAAGCAATTATTGGTGGTTTATCATTAGTAATGGCTGTTTATATACTTATAAATGTTGCATATCTATTTGTATTACCAGCAAGTAAACTAGCTGCAACAGCATCTCCTGCAGCTGATGTTGCAACTATAATATTTGGTTCAAATGGAGGAAAATTAATTAGCATAGGTATATTAGTATCTATATTTGGTTGTTTAAATGGAAATATATTAACAGGAGCAAGAATACCTTATGCATTAGCTACTGAAAATAAATTACCATTTAGTGGATGGTTTGCTGAATTACATAAAAAAACAGGTGCACCAGTAAACGCAACTATATTCTTATCTTTACTTGGTATAGGGTATATATTTACAGGAAAATTTGACCAATTAACAGATTTAACAATATTTGTAATGTGGTTATTTTATGTTATGACATTTGTTGCAGTATTTATTCTTAGAAAGAATCAACCTGATCTTCATAGACCATATAAAGTACCATTGTATCCTATTATTCCTATAATAGCTATACTTGGAGGGTTATATATAATAATAAACACTTCAATAACTGAACCTCTTAATGCTGGTTTAGGATTAATATTTACTTTAATAGGGATTCCAATATATACATTAAGAAAATCTAAAAGTAAGCAATTAGAAAAACGAGCATGTGCTTAAAAAATAAATTATATAGCATTCTAAAAAATGTTTATAACTGATATTATTTTTATTATTTCCTCCCTTTAAAGTAGCCTTTATACATAATAT
>NZ_DATIRC010000429.1:0-1728 GCF_035470145.1 Romboutsia sp. | reverse complement strand
AACACCCTACTCCATCTACACTTTCATCTATCAAAAAATCATCTATCATGGTAACTTGACCATGAAAAAATTTAAAACTTTTCAATTTTATACCTCCATTCTTATTTTATACAGTTTATGTTTTTTAAAAATTTATGTTCCTTTGCTATTATAAAGCTATCTAATAAATAATAACTATGTGATAAAGTCACAGAAAGAAGCTTGATAAAATGATAATATATAATTAAGTACAGTGTTCTTAAATTATACGCTTAAATCAAAGATTGAGAGGATAATTCTCAGCCTAATGAAGCTAGAAATTATTGAAGAGAATTAATGACTAGAGTTAGAAATAAATCTAGATGGGAAACCAATAGGCTTATTTTTATAATTAATATATGGAGGAAAAAACTAATGGGATTTTTATCAGGGTTATTTGGCAATAAGAAATATAGCAATATAAATGGAGAAGAATTACAAAAAATGGTTAAAGAAAATAAAGATGTACTAATACTAGATGTAAGAACCATAGGCGAGTTTAGAAGTGGACATATTCCAAAATCTAAAAATATTCCAGTACAAGAATTAAGCTCAAAAGTAGGTACATTAGATTCTTATAAGGATGATGAAGTAATAGTATATTGTGCATCAGGTGCAAGAAGCGCTAGTGCAGCAAGAGCTCTATCTAAAAATGGATTTAATAAAATCTATAATTTAAGTGGTGGAGTTTCTAGCTATAAAGGTAAGCTTAAATAAATATAAAAATATATATTAATAATATTTAAATACATTGGAACTACTGGATTTTAACTTCTAGTGGTTCCTTTTAAATTATATCTATATTAACAATTTAACCTAACATAGCCTTAATTAAAAGAGCAAGATGAAATTTTTGCAAGCAGAAAGAATGGATATGTTTATCCATTCTTTCTATTAATTACAAGTTAACTCTTTAGCTATCATTTCCAACACAAAAGTTTCCCTCTCAATAGAAAGTCCCATGGAGTCTTCTTTATTGGCAATAACTTCTTTATTGTGACGGATGGCTTCATGTATATCAATCCAAATCGCACTCATACCATTAGCAATTTCATAACTCTCAAGATTTGACTTTCCAAGTTCCTCATCGATTTTACATATATAAAAGTATGAAGTCATATGGATCAAGTCGATATCATCATAGTGTGATAGTCTGTATTCGTCAAATAGGCCGTATTCTTTGATGACTTTAATGTTTCTAGCTCCTGTTTCTTCTGATAGCTCTCTTTTAAGGCCAGTGATTAAGTCTTCTTGCGGGGCAACACCTCCACCTGGAAAGCTATAGTCGTTGTATCGCTTTGTATATAATAGTAAGATTTCAGAACCTTTAAGTATTATGCCTCTTGCAGCTATTCTTTCATATATTCTACCTTCAATATTTTCAATATCTCTATGAATCATTTTCTTTAACAATCTCAATTTGTATACCTCTTTTCAAGTGTTTTGTTAGTAACTGAGAAAAAATTTCGATTTTCACAGTTACCTAGATATTCTATCATAGGTCCATATATGTTATAAAGGTATGTTTCATCAAAAAGGAATATTTTATCTTGTTTGGACAGATGTTCTTGCTAGAACAATAGTAGCACCATCTGACTTACCAATAGGTATAATAACAGCTTTATTTGGAGCACCGTTTTTTATATGGCTTGTTAAGAAAAATAACTATTCATTTGGAGAGTAAGTATGTATGTTAATATAAAAGAAGTT
>NZ_DATIRC010000428.1:0-4122 GCF_035470145.1 Romboutsia sp. | reverse complement strand
AATTTAGACTCCCTTAGACTTTTTAAATCAAATAGTACAATAAAAATATCTATGCCAGGCATTAGTTGAAGCAACCTTGCTAAATCAATATAATCATGATATTCCTGTTGAAAGCTTCTACAATCAAATCATGTATATCCTGATATAAAAAGTATTTCTAGAAAGGGATTTATGGAATTAGTTGGATATAATAATGATATATTTCTTAAAACTTTTAAAAATAATCACATTATTTAAACATGTCAAAGTAATGTGATTATTTTTTTCTATAACTTCCTAACACCATCAAACAATTAAATTCTTAAATCTTCTATAAACTCTGCTAAATCCTTTATTTGTTTTTGTATGCCATAAATATCTTTTCAGGAGTTATAGGTAATGAATTTACTCTTACACCTATACCATTATATATTGCATTAGAAATTGCTGGACAAGGAGTATTAATAACTACCTCCCCTATTGATTTTGCACCAAATGGTCCGGTTGGCTCATAACTTTCTTCAAAGTCTACTATGATATTTCCTATATCACACCTAGAAGGAATTTTATACTGCATAAATGTATTAGTTATCATTTTACCTTTATCATCATATATAACATCCTCATACAAAGCCATTCCTATACCTTGTACTATGCCTCCTTCTGCTTGAATAGTTGCTAAGTTTTTATTTATCACAGTTCCACAGTCTATAACAGATACAAAATTTATTACTTTAACTTTACCTGTTTCTGTATCAATTTCTACTTCAACAAATCCAGCAACAAAAGGTGGTGGTGAATCCTCACTTCCATATGACCCAAAACCTACAAGCCTTTCACTTTGATACCCTACCACTGATTTATTAGCAATGTCTTTTATACTTATTTTATTATTTTCATCATTTGTATCCTTTATATGCTTACCATCAAATTCAACATTTTCATAGCTTAAATCCAAATATTTTGCTCCGCATTTTATAATTTTTTCTTTTAAATCTTTTGCACTTTTGATAGCTGCCATTCCTGTTACATAAGTCGTACTTGATGCATATGAACCAGTGTCATACGGAGATATATCAGTGTCTCCCGAGTGAACTACTATATTATCCATAGTAGTTTTTAATTCTTCACAAGCAATTTGTGCAAGTATTGTATCACTTCCAGTTCCCATATCAGCTGATCCTGTATATAAAGTATAGTGTCCACTGTCATTTAATTTTATTTCTACAGATGCACAGTCTAACTTAGCAACACCAGAACCTTGCATAGCTACTGCCATCCCAACACTTCTTATCACATTATCTGATACTTTTTTAAATGGATACTTTTCATCCCATTTAATTAGTTTCTTACCTTTTTCTATACATTTATCAAGTGTTGAACTTCTTAATGGCTTATTATAAGCTACTGATACATCCCCTTCTTTTACTATATTTAAAAATCTTAAATCAGTTGGGTCCATATTCAACTTATTAGCTAATTTATTTATAGTAGATTCTACTGCAAATGTTCCTTGAGTTGCACCGAATCCTCTAAGTGCTCCTCCTGGCATTTTGTTAGTATAAACTACTTGCCCTTTAAATCTAGCTGCATTTATTCTAGAATAAATAGGAAGAGTTTTCTCCCCTGCTAAGTTAAATGTCGTTGAGCCATGTTCTCCATGTGCTCCTGCATCTGATAATCCTTTTATATCTATTGCTTTTATTTTTCCATTTTTATCTGACCCTATTTTTACATTTAGTTTCATTTGATGTCTGCTACTTGTGCAACTAAAAGTTTCTTTTCTATCATATATAATTTTAGAAGGTTTTCTAGTCTTTAAAGTAACTAAAGCTGTAAACATTTCTACACATCCGTTTTGTTTACCGCCAAAACCTCCACCTATTCTAGGTTTTATAACTCTAACATCTTGAAGTGGTATTTCTAATGCTTTTGATAACTGTCTTCTTACATGAAATGGAATTTGAGTTGATGTTGTAACTACAAGCCTGTTGTTATGGTCTATATAACTAAAAGCTCTATATGTTTCCATCATAGCATGTGCTTGTGCTTGTGTATAATATGTATCTTCAACAACTACATCACATTCTTGTAGTGTTTTTTGTATATCATCTCCAAAAGATTTATCATAATCAACTACTATATTTCGCTCTCTTTGCATACCAAAGTCTACATTGTTGTGTATGTGCTCTTTATGTACTATAACTTCATTGTCTATTGCTTTTTCCATATCTAGTACTGGTGTAAATACTTCATATTCAACTTTTATAAGTTTTAAAGCTTTATTTATAGAACTTTCATCACTTCCTGCAACTATTGCTACTTCTTGACCTACATATCTTATGTTTTTATCAAGTATTAATCTATCATAAGGAGATGCTTCTGGGTAGCTTTGCCCAGCTAGTGTAAATTTAGTTTCTCCTACATCTTTATAAGTTAATATACATTCTATGTTTTCTAATTTTGTTACTTTGGATATATCTATATTTTTTATAATTGCATTTGCATGTGGGCTTCTAAGTAATTTTATTATTAATGCATCTTTAGGAACTAAATCATCTGTGTATACTGGTTTGGCTGTTGTTATTCCCATGCCATCTATTTTAGGTATCCCCTTTCCTACAATATCCATTAATTCACTTCCTTACTTTCTAAATACTTTTTTATTGCTCTTAATTGCCCTACATATCCTGTACATCTACAAAGATTTCCTGCTAAATAGTGCTTTATATCTTCTTCACTTGGATTTTTTAATTCCTTTTGCATTGCAATAACACTAATTATAAATCCTGGTGAGCAAAATCCACATTGGTCTGCACCCTCTTTAGTTAAAAAACTTGCAAATTCATTTACTTCCTCTTGTAGTCCTTCAATTGTAGTTATATGCCTACCCTCTGCTCTTATTGATAACATTGAACAGGATAATACAGGCTTTCCATCCATTAATACACTACATAAGCCACAGCAAGATGTATCACATCCTCTTCTTACACTATACTTTCCTAGTTTTCTTAAAGTATCTACTAAGTATTCCCCTGGTTTTATTTCAATGGTTGTTTTATTATTATTTATAATTGTGTTTATTAACATTTTTCAACCTCCAAGATGGCTCTTTTTACAAGTACTTTAGCAATTTTTTTTCTATATTCACTATTTCCTCTTGTATTACTTCCAAAAACTAATTCTTCTGAAGCTATTTCTGCGGCTTTTATTATATTTTCTAAAGTTTTAGGATTAGATGATATGTATTGACTTGCTTCTATTGCTATAGTTGCCCTTTGTGGTCTAGCTCCTATGCATATCTTGAATTGCCCACTATTATTAGATATACTTACATTAAGTATAGGGTAATCACTACTTTCATTTCTAATTGAAATGTATTTTGCTTTTATATTATCTTTATATATATATATTTTAGTTAATAAGTCTTTTTTATAGGGTTGCCTTAAAAATTCTTCTAGCTTTATCCTTCCTCCATTATATAACTCAACCTCAGTATTGTATGAAAGCAGTGCTACTATTACATCTGAAAATCCATACTTTGAAAATACACTACCTCCTATAGTTGCTATATTTCTAAATTGAACACCTATAATATCTTTTACGCACTCCGAAACTTCTTTAAAATTATTTATTATTATTTTATTTGTTTCTAATTCTCTTAATGATGTCATCGCTCCAATTTCTATGTATTCTTTTTCTTCACTTATGTATGAAAGATTTAAACTTGTTAAGTCCAGTGCTTTGTTTATTCTTTTGTTTCCCATTCTTAAAAATAAAGTTCCTCCGAGAATTACATTATTCTTTTGTGATATTAATGTTTTGTATGCATCTTCTATTGAAGTTGGTCTGTATACTTCTTTTATACTAAACAAGTTATACCTCCTTTTAATACTTTAAACTAAACTCTTTTTTTAATTTTATTTATAAGTATCTAGGTAATAATGCTACTTAGTGTGTTGATATCTATATGCTACATTTCTACAAATTGTAAAATCTACCATTTTTCCAGTATAATATTCCGTATTGTACATTACAACAACACCATCTCTTGTATACTCTAATACATCAAAAGTTATTAGTGGTGTGTTTAATTTTAAATTAAATATCTTAGAAAGTTTTTCATCACATGCACAAGGTATG
>NZ_DATIRC010000427.1:0-2221 GCF_035470145.1 Romboutsia sp. | reverse complement strand
TCCACTTCATTGTTTTCATTTTTTATTTCTTCAATAACTTTATTTACTACATGTAAATCTTCCTTAGAAGTTGTGAATGATACATTAACTTTTTCATTTAAAGGAGATGTTTGACTTATCATGTCTACATTAACATTTTCTCTTGCCAACTTTTCAAATATTGTAGCTATATTGTCCAATTTAAATAATATGTTATTTACTGTAATCATAAGTACATCATCACTAACACTTAATCCTGTTATAACTTTTTCTTCCATACTCTTATCATACTCCTTTATATAAGTTCCTTTTATATCTTTACTACTTGATGCTACATATATAGGTACATTGTATTTACACCCTATTTCAACAGCTCTAGTCTCCATAACTCCTGATCCCAAACTAGACATCTCCATCATTTCTTCATAACTTATAACATTTAACTTCTTCGCATCAGAATATAATCTTGGATCTACAG
Organism: Romboutsia sp.; assembly: GCF_035470145.1. Classification (GTDB taxonomy): domain Bacteria; phylum Bacillota; class Clostridia; order Peptostreptococcales; family Peptostreptococcaceae; genus Romboutsia_D. Next base: position 1,764 of record NZ_DATIRC010000427.1, on the reverse strand, counting down.
AATATATTCCTTCTACATCGGTATATATACTACAATCACATTCAAGTTTAGCTGCTAATGCAACTGCAGTAGTATCAGAACCACCTCTTCCTAGTGTAGTTATATCACCATTTTCATTAATTCCTTGAAAACCAGCTACAACTACTATCTTACCTTCCCCTAAATAAGTTCTTATTTTTTCAATATCTATATCTGAAATCTTATTTTTAGTATAAGGTCCTTGCGTTTTTATTCCCGCTTGAAATCCTGTAAGCGCTATAGAATCATATCCATATTCTTGGAATGCCATGGATAATAACGATATAGATATTTGTTCTCCAGTTGATAAAAGCATATCTAAATCTCTTTTACTTGGATTAGTTGATATTTCTCTTGATAAATTAACTAAATCATCCGTAGTTTTTCCCATTGCAGATACTACTACAACTATGTCATTTCCCTTTTCTTTTTCTGCTATTACTCTTTTAGCAACAGCTTTTATCTTTCCCACACTTCCTACAGAAGTTCCTCCATATTTTTGAACTATAATTCTCATTTTATCTCCTCCTTTGTATAAACTTTTATTTTATTTACATAATTGTAGTTTGATTTTAAATTTGGTTGAATGTAGCTACAAAAATACCCCTTAAGCATTACACTTAAGGGGTATTGAAAATGGATATATATACAAATATACCATTATCTATTCCTCAAATGTAGCTCAACACAAATTAAATTTGTGACAGTTATGCATATATTCTATGCATCCCCAGGTATATAACCTTAAAGCATCAGTTATATCCTTCGGCGATAATTCCTTTTCCAATAATTCTTCGTGCTTAACTCCTTATTGGTACTAATAAGTATCGCGACCTCTACAATTTATATTTTTTTATTTAATGTTTTTTATAATTCTAATTTCAAAAGATCTTCATAGCCTTCTCTTTTACATATTAATTTACTTTCCCCATTTTGCACCGATACTACTGCTGGTTTGGTTATTTTATTATAGTTTGATGCCATTGAATACCCATATGCACCTGTAGATGCTATTATAACTATATCTCCAGTTTCTATATCCATAACATTAGCATCAGTTATAAGTATATCTCCACTTTCACAGCATTTTCCTGCTATTGTTACTTGATTTTTCTTGTCTTTTCCCATCTTGTTAGCAATTGCACATTCATATCCTGCTTGATATAGAGAAGGTCTTATGTTATCTGTCATTCCACCATCTACACTTACATAAGTTCTTACATTTTTTATGTCCTTTATAGAACCTACTGTATATATTGTACTTCCTCCATTGGCAACTATTGATCTTCCTGGTTCTATTATTAAAGTAGGAACTTCTATACCTATTTCTTTGCAGACCTGCTCTGATTTTCCTATTATTTCTTCACAAAACTCTTTTATTGTTCTTGGTTCATCTTCTTCTGTATAATAAACCCCTACGCCTCCACCTAAATCTACTTCTTTTATATCTATACCATGTATATCTCTAATTTCTTTTACTAAATTCATCATTATTTTTACTTCATCTAAATATGGTTCTACCTCAAATATTTGAGAACCTATATGAGCATGAATTCCTACCAATTCTATATTCTTGTAATTTTTTAGATTTTCAAGTGCATTATGCAAGTCTCCATTTGATAATGTAAATCCAAATTTAGAATCAATTTGTCCTGTCTGTATATAGTTATGAGTATGTGCCTCTATCCCAGGTGTTATTCTAAAATACACTGCTTGCTTTTTATTTTTTTGTTCACAAATTCTTTC
>NZ_DATIRC010000426.1:0-1965 GCF_035470145.1 Romboutsia sp. | reverse complement strand
ATACTACTATTCTTACTATTTTACAACTTAGTAACTGATGTTCATCCTGATGTAGTTAATAAAATAGAAGCAGATTTAATAGAAGATAGAGTTAATCCAAGAAATGTAAAAATGGAACTTGCTAAAGAAATAGTAAGGCTATACCATGGAGAAGAAAGAGCTAATTTTGCTGAAGAAAGATTTAAATCAGTATTCCAAAAGGGTCAAATACCTGTTGATATATTAACTGTAGAAGCAAGTAATGAAAACTTTGATTTAGCTCAAATAGTAGTTGACAATAAGCTTGTTCCAAGTAAAAGTGAATTAAGAAGATTAGTAAAACAAGGTGGAGTTAAAGTAAATAGTGAAAAAGTAGATGACTTACAAGATGTAGTAGCACAAGGTGAGTTAGTTGTTCAAATAGGAAAGAAAAAGTTCATAAAGATAGTTGTAAAATAGTAAGAATAGGAGTATCTTAAAATGATTTTTATCATTAAGAGGATACTCCTTTTAAATTAAGTAAATAAAATTCTAATGCTTATATATTAGCTATACTACAAATCAAATAAATATTATTGAAAAAATTGGATATAAATGTTATATTTTATCTATTAAACATGAAAAATATTTATAAAAAAGTTAAATATATTATTAATTTGAGAAGAGGGAATAATATGTATTTGCCAAACAAGATAATTAAAATATTATCTAATATTAACAAGTCTTATATCATATATTATACTAAAGGGAAAATATCTTCTGTAATTATTGATAGCGAAAACATAAAAATAGAAGCTTGTAGCAGAGGATATTGTATAAATTTAAAGGGCTCACAAGTGATATTGAATGATTTGAAATCATTACAACCTTTATTGCTCAAGGTAGGTATATCTAATAAAAGTACTAAAATGAAAATTAAACTAAAAATAGAGGATAGTTTAGTAGAGCTATTTTCTAAAAATGAAAATACATTTGCGGCTAAATATTGTCAGGGAAATATAATATCCATAATAATGGATGAACCACAATTATATATAAATAAAACTTCAGTTGGATATCTTTTAAAAGTAAACAATAAGAGCATTGCAGCAGAAAGTTTTTCAGCCATAAAAAAGTTACTAGTGAAGATGCAGATAATAGAAGAAAAAAATAAAAAATCAAGAGAAAAAAATGAGATACACTTTGAACAATTAAAACTAAAAATATAATAGAGGAGAAAACCATGGAACTTTATAGTAAATCGATACCAAGAGAAAATATAATAATGCTTTTGATGTCGGGTGGAATTATTGTTTTTAATTTAATAGGATTTATAGTATCATACTTTGTGTGGAAAGAATATAGTAAGGATTCAGACTTTATAAAAGAAAATGGAAGAAGGCTTTTAAACTTTCATATTTCATTTGTAATATATGAAATAATAGCAGGTATTTTGATATTCGTTATAGTAGGAGCTATATTAATGCCAATAGTTACTATAGCATACATTGTGATGACTGTTATTGGGATGATAAGATATGGGTCACATAGAGATTATAAATATTCACTTACATTTGACTTTATAAAATAACATTATAATGAAAATTTATGTAAAAGGCTGTATTGAAAAAATTCAATATAGTCTTTTATAATTGTATTAATTAATTTTTATAAATTACAACAAAATATTTTCAAAATAGAACATAATTAAAAAATAAATGTTATAGGGGGCGAGTTTGTTGATTAAAAGGTATATAGGGGAATTTGGTCTAGTTCTAGTAGCTATGATTTGGGGAAGTGGATTTGCAGGAACTCAGTTAGCGTTAGATGGAGGTTTAACACCATTACAGTTACTTACATTAAGATTTTTAATAGGATCAATTTTATTAAACATAATATTTTTCAAGAAAATCAAAGAAAATATTAACAAGGAAGTATTAAAAAATGGAAGTATATTAGGGTTTTTCTTATTCATTGCGTTTACAGTTCAAACTATCGGAATATTGT
>NZ_DATIRC010000425.1:0-5485 GCF_035470145.1 Romboutsia sp. | reverse complement strand
TTAGCAGGACTTAGTGATGACCATGGTATAAATTTAGATGAATTAGAAAAGAAAGTAGCACAAAAAGAAAGTTATGGAAAGGCATTAGAAGATTTAAAACCTAAAAACGAAGATGAAGTTTTAGATGAATATATAAATAGTTCACCTGTTGTAGATGATAAAATACAACAAGAACTAGAAAGAATAAAAGAACAGATGAAAAAATAATATAAAAATTATAAAGGTAGATGGTAAATAACTATCTACCTTTATAAAATTAAAATACAATTTATCATAGTCCATTAGATACGGGGATTATTTTAAACTATATATAAGAGGCTTATTTATAGCAAGGGAGGGAAATATATGTCAAATGAAATAATAGAAAATGAAAGAAATAAATATAAAAAAACTTATACAGAAATGATGTTTGCATATGATGATTTAAGGCAAATGTTAGATGAAAAAGAAATTAATAAAAGAACATTTATAAACAAAGTAGATACCTTAAAAGAATATATAGCATTTTTAGATGACTTAGAAAAAGAAAGTAAAAAAGATAAAGGATTTTTTAGCAAACTACTTAAATCAGAAAAAAACATAGATGATAAAATTTATAAGTACTTAACGAATAATAAAAAAATAGATATAGAAAAATTAGAAAAATGTAGACAATGTAAATGTAGAAATTGTGTAAAAGAATGCACTATGAATGGATGTTTAAATTGTAAAGAAAAAGAATTTGTTTATGAATGTAATAAAGAAGATGCTTTTCTTGCAAAATCTGACGATACGGTAACTCTTTATAATGGTGATGAAAAGTACTTATTTAATGTAGCAGGTTATTTAGTTGAAAAAGATGAAGATGGTAATTTTTCAAGATATGTTTATTTAATAGATAGTAAAGATTATGATAATCAACATATACTAAGATATTCAAAGTTTAAAGGGGAAGAAAGTTATGATTCAGTAATAGTAGATGATAAACAAGATGAACTCGTTAGAATAAACGATAAATTTATAGAATTAGGACTTAAAGTATAACATGAAAAAAAGCAAAAAAAAATTAATAACCCTTTTAACTTTAGCAGTATTTTTATTTATAGCATCATCAAATTTATTTGCACTAACTAAATCTTATGCATATGATAAAAGTACAGAAATATATTATTTAGCAGCATCAAAACCAAGATCAGGTGGATTTGGCTCGGGTGGATTTAAATCTTATTCAAAACCTAAAACAACTATAATAAAACCAGACTCTGGAAGTTTTTCAACTAAGCCAAATACAAGTTATAGTAATAAGAATTCAGGAAGTAGTATAAAACCAGATTCAGGAAGCTTTTCAACTAAACCTAAAACTGATAATAAAACATATAATGAAAAAAATAAAGACTATGATAATTATCCAAGAACAAGTAAACCTATATTTGGTGGAGGATTTTATGGATTTTTTAATCCATTTTATAGAATGACGTATGGATTTGGAACTAGTTCATGGATAATTAAAGCAGTTATGGCTATAACTATAATAGTAATTTTATATATAGTTATAGATTTTATAAGAAGTAGAAGAAACTAAAAAATAGTAGCCTAGCTAAAATTATAGCTAGGCTTTTTTAATTAAAAGATAAACTTTTAATTAAAAAATGAAATAAAACTAATACTAATGAAATCAAATAAGCAAAATAAAAAGATTGATTTATATAAAAAATTGTTTTAATATACCTATAGGGGGTATATTAAAAATATAGTCACATAATAAGAGAGGAGTTAACCATAATGGATAATAATATAGTAAAAAAGAGTTATAAAGTAAGTGGAATGACCTGAGCAGCATGTGGAAAAGCTGCCGAGAGGGCGGTAAAGAAACTTGACGGAGTATTAAGTCAAAGTGTAAACATGGCAACCGAAAAAATAGAAATAGAGTATGACTTAAGTAAAGTTAAATTTGAGGATTTCAAACAAGCTCTGCAAAAAGCAGGATATGATTTATTAGAAGATATTACTTATAAAAAAATAGATTTAAAAATAGGCGGTATGACTTGTGCAGCCTGTTCAAAAGCAGTAGAAAGAGTAGTTAAAAAATTAGATGGAGTAGAAAATATAAGTGTAAATATTGCTACAGAAAAGGCAATTATAAATTATGATCCATCTAAATTAAGATTATCTCAAATAAAAGAGGTTATAGTAAAAGCAGGATATGCAGTTTTAGAAGAAAGTAAAAATAAAGAAAAAGAAATAGATGAAGATAAATTAAGAAAAGAAAAAGAAATGAAAACTTTATTTATAAAGTTTATCATAGCAATAGGATTTTCTATACCATTATTTTATATAGCAATGGGTCCTATGATTTCAAAACCTTTTGGACCATGGCCAGTACCTATGGTCATAGATCCTATGATGAATTCACTAAACTATGCATTAATACAATTAGTATTAGTAATACCAGTAATGATTGCAGGATACAAATTCTATATAAATGGATTCAAAGCATTAATAGGAAAAAGTCCGAATATGGACTCATTAGTTGCAATAGGAACGTCAGCTGCATTTTTATATAGCTTATATACAACAATTCAAATAGCAAATGATAATTTACATGGAGTAGCTGGACATCATCAGTTATACTTTGAAAGTGCAGGAATAATAATAGCTTTAATATTACTTGGTAAATACTTAGAATCTAGATCAAAAGGTAAAACAAGTGAAGCTATAAAAAAACTTATGGGACTTCAACCAAAAACTGCAACAATTATAAAAGATGATAAAGAAATAGAAATACCAATAGAAGAAGTAGAAGTTTCGGATATAATAGTAGTTAAACCAGGAAGTAAAATACCTGTAGATGGAGTTGTTGTAGAAGGCCATACCTCTGTAGATGAATCAATGCTTACAGGAGAAAGTATACCAGTAGAAAAAAATATTGGAGATAAAGTGACCGGAGCCAGTATAAATAAAAATGGTAGCATTAAATTTAAAGCAGAAAAAGTTGGTAGTGATACAGCACTATCTCAAATTATAAAATTAGTAGAAGATGCACAAGGCAAAAAAGCGCCAATAGCAAAATTAGCGGATACTGTATCAGGGTATTTTGTACCAGCAGTAATAGGAATCTCAATAGTAACAGCTCTTTTATGGTTTATAGTAGGTAACAAAGATTTAGAATTTGTACTTACAATATTTATATCAGTGCTTGTAATAGCATGTCCATGTGCCCTAGGACTTGCGACACCTACTGCAATCATGGTAGGAACAGGTAAAGGTGCAGAAAATGGAATATTAATAAAAGGTGGAGAGGCTTTAGAACTTGCACATAAAGTAGATACTATAATATTTGATAAAACAGGAACAATAACAGAAGGTAAGCCAACAGTTACAGATATAATCTTAAATGAAGACATAAATGAAAATTATATTTTACAAATAGCAGCAAGTGCAGAAAAAGGCTCAGAACATCCACTAGGAGAAGCAATAGTAAAATATGCACAGGATAAGAATATAGAATTTATGAAAGTAGAATCTTTCAAAGCTATACCTGGTCATGGTATAGAAGTAACTATAGATAATAAAAATGTATTACTTGGAAATAAAAAACTTATGAATGATAGAAATATAAGTTTAGGAAAACTGCAGCAAAAAAGTGATGAACTAGCAAGTGCTGGTAAAACACCTATGTATATAGCGATAGATAGCAACTTAGCTGGAATAATAGCAGTAGCAGATGTTGTTAAAGAAAGTAGTAAAAGTGCAATAGAAAAACTTCACAGTATGGGTATAAAAGTAGCAATGGTAACAGGAGATAATAAAAAGACAGCAAATGCCATAGCAAAAGAAGTAGGTATAGATATAGTACTTGCAGAAGTATTACCACAAGATAAATCAAATGAAGTTAAAAAGCTTCAAACAGAGGGAAGATTTGTTGCAATGGTAGGTGATGGAATAAACGATGCTCCAGCACTAGCAGTAGCAGATGTAGGTTTAGCAATAGGAAGTGGAACAGATGTAGCTATGGAATCTGCTGATATAGTATTAATGAAAAGTGATTTAATGGATGTGCCAACAGCTATAAAACTAAGTAAAGAAACTATAAAAAATATAAAACAAAACTTATTCTGGGCATTTGGATATAATACTATAGGTATACCAATAGCAGCAGGGGTATTATATATGTTTGGTGGACCATTATTAAATCCAATGTTTGCAGCGGCGGCAATGAGTTTAAGTTCAGTATCAGTTGTAACTAATGCACTTAGACTTAAGAATTTTAAAGCATATAAATAATGTTAAAACTTACAAATACAAAAAAATAGAGATATAAGTAGCACATATGATTATAATTTATAAATATTAAACTGGAAAAGAGATATTAATATGAAAAAAATTATAGGCATAGTGCTACTTTTTTATACTAAAAAAATAGTATGTAATAAAAAAATAGTATATAATAAAAAAAAATTTAAATTGCGCAATGAAATAAATGTTGCTATGATAAGTATTAAATATATTGAAAAAACAAAATTCAAAGGAGGGGAATTATATGAATAAGAAATTGGAAAGGTTATTTTACACCCAAAGTACCACACTTTTATCAACAGGAATAAGAAATCCAATAGAAGAGATTGGAGAGGGTGTAAAAAAACATGATAAGGTAATATACTGCGTAGATGCAGTTAGTTCAGACGGTGGAATAAAAATATAAGTGGGCAAAATAGGAATATATATAACATCAGTTCAAAAGCAATAGCATTACCACTCAAAAAGCAATCCATAGAGCTAGAAAAGTACCTTTCATAGGTGTATATTTCGATTTATTAGAAATGTATGAATATCTTATCAAGAAAAACTACCAATACCCTTCAAATCCATCTCTTTCACACATATTTTTACTAGATTATCCGTTATACGAAATCTTAAAAGAAGAGCTAGAAAATAGATTTAAAAGACATGAAGATATGGACGAACTAGCTATGAACTAGACTAAAAAACACTTCGAAATTTTTATCAATGAAAACTACCTATAAAATACTCTTACAGTTATAGAAAATACAAAGGGAATAAATATAACAGATTTAAATTACAAGAAAGAGGATACCAAATTGCTAATGGATATGGTGACCTTAAGGAGAAATCTTTTAGAATTTCTCATATGGGTGACTATACTTTAGATCATATAAAAGAATTATTGAATAATATTGATGATATATTGGGATTTTAAAATAAATAAATTAAACGAATTAAATTTCAATGTTATAGATGCATTTTATAAATAAAATGAATTAGGAAGTAAGCTTAGATATTTTGATGGAATAGTTATGTGTTCAGTAACTGAGATTACCGACTAAAAAGTATATCTTAAAGCAAAAGAAAATTTATATGAATTTAGAGAAAATAATATATAGGGGGAAACAAAAAATGAGAATAGGAATATTAGGATATGGAACAGTAGGAAGTGGACTTATAGAATTATTAGATAATAATAAAAGTAAAAGAAATATAGAGATAA
>NZ_DATIRC010000424.1:0-20300 GCF_035470145.1 Romboutsia sp. | reverse complement strand
ATCCGTAGATAAAACTTCACTTATACGAGTAGCTGATACAGATGCTCTTGGCAATATAACTGATAACATTGATATCATTAAGAATGCCATTATTATTTGCATAGCATATTGTATAAATGCCATCATATCCCCAACTTGCATAGCTCCTGAATCAACATTATGAGCACCTACCCATACTATTATTATTGTTATAATATTCATTATAAGCATCATAATAGGCATCATCATTGACATTATGCGGTTAACAAATGTATTTGTTTTTCTAAGGAGTTCATTAGTTTCATCAAATCTTTGTTCTTCTGTTTTTTGTGTACTAAATGCTCTTATAACTAACATCCCTGTTAATGATTCACGTGTTACTAAATTTAATTTATCTACAAGCTTTTGAATTTTCTTAAATCTTGGTATTGCTAATCCAAATAAAACAAGTACAAACGATACTATAGCAATTATTGCCACACCTATTATCCATGCCATTGAAGTATCTGTATCTAAAACTTTTATTACACCACCTATTCCAAGTATTGGGGCATAAAATACCATTCTAACTAACATTACCATAAGCATTTGAATTTGTTGAATATCATTAGTACTACGAGTAATTAATGATGCTGTAGAGAATTTATCAAATTCAATACTTGAAAATCCTACAACTTTTCCAAATACATCTTTACGCATGTTTTTACCCATACCAGCAGCAACTCTTGCAGCTAAGAAACTAACTGTAACTGTGGCAACCATACTAGTAAGAGCTATCGATAACATTATTCCACCTGATTTAAAGATGTAATTAGTTTGAAGTTTATCTAAATCTATGCCTATCTTTTTATATTCATTTTTTACATTGTAAATTGATGATTGAGTTAATATATTCTCATCTAATCCATTTATTTTTTTATCAATTTCTTTAGTCACTTGAGCTAATTGTTCTTTTGGCATTTGAGCAAATACTGTCCATATATCCATGTTCGGAGGAATATTTGGTATTTGACCTTTTTTATTAGCCATTTCAATTCCAGAAACTCTCATCATAGATTTACTCATTATAGGATTAATTTTATCTATTTTTTCTTTATCATCAGTGTTTAATTTGTATAGAGGTTCATTTTTAAGAGCAGGATATTTTTCTACTTCCTTCTCATAATCCTCTTTACTTAATTTATTTTTATCTAATAATTCATAGCTACCTTTTACTTTATTTTTTTCATTATCATTCATAAAAAGTGTTAATTTATTCATTTCACTTTCTCTAATTACAGTAGGTACAGCATTTTCTATACCACTTTGCTGAATACCTACATTGACAATGTTTGATGTATAATCTGGTAATGAAAGATCACAAACCGCTTGAACTACTAAAAGTGCGACTACTGTGATAATCGACACTACAAATGGTTTTAAGTACTTTAAAATCTTAAACATCGCTCAATCTCTGCCTCCATTTTGCTTTAAATTTTATATAATCTTAAAGTATTTATTTTAAAATTATATTTTTCACATTTTAATTTTTTTAGTGTATAATAATATTAGTTATATTAGTTAATAGTTATACTTTTTAACTATTATACTTTTTAAGTATATAGAAGTTTATAAAAAAGTCAATAATTTAATATATTAATTTTTAGTGTGTTTTAATCATTGAAATATTATATAATAAAAAAATAATATCTATGGAGGTAGTAGCAAATGAATGATACTAAACTCGAGTTGATAGTTCAAAATTTTGTAACTATCATGCCATTATTTCAAAAAAAGTTAATAAGACGCGACTGTGGTTTTGCACATGATTCTTTAAATCATTCCCATTTCCAAATAATGGCTGTTATTAAAGAAAATGGTAAACTCCCTATCTCAGATGTCGCTAAACGACTTTTAATTTCTACTCCAAATATGACTAAGCTCATTACTAAGCTTATTGATGAAGAAATGATTAAGAGAATTCCTGATAAGAAAGATCGTCGAATCATAAATATAGATTTGACTAAAAAAGGTGAACAATATATAGAAAGTAAGTTTAAACAAGTTCAATCTTCTTTGAAAGAAAGACTGTCAACTTTACCAGATAGCCAACTTAATAAATTAAATTCATCACTTGAAAATTTAAGAGACGTGTTAATGGAAATAAGCTCAGATGATTAACTCTGAGCTTATTTTTTAATATTTTTTTGTAAAATAAAATTGCATATATCATGCCATAATACATTTTTTATTTTTATTATTTACTATAATTCTGTATTATTACTATCATTTTTACCTTTAATCTTTCCAGGTATATCTAATGCTGTTGATCTACCGAAGTAGTAACCAAGTACCATACTAAACACTGGTATAAACTGGTCTTGATTTATTCTACCTTGTATACTTAAATAACAAAAAACAATAGTTAATAAAAGAGCTATCACTTTTCTTACACTTCCTAATATATTAAATAAAAAACCATCTTTATCAATAGGTTTCACTCAACTCACCTCTTATATTTAATATATTATATTGAGTTGTATTACGTGATTTTAACTTTATCTACTTATAAAAAACTTAGATAAACCTATAAGGTAGTCTTATAGTTAACTTTTACGTTCCACAGAAAACATTGGCTTGAATTTATACATTTTTATAGAGAAAATGTAATATAAAAATAACTAGAGCCTAAATTTATGCAAATTTAAATTCTAGTCATTTTTATATTAGTTTAATTCTGCTACTATTTCATTAAGTACAGCCTTCGCATCATTTATGACAAACTTTGGATCTACTTCGTAGTATTCACGGTCTATAAATCTTTCTATATTTTCTATGTCTTCTACAGCATAGCTTATAACAAATAATACTATAGCTGATTCCTTTATATCCTTTTCTGAAAGCTCATTCTTTATTTTAGACTTTGCTTGTATCTCGAATTTAACATTAAACCCTAAAGCTTGCCCAGATTCTTGTAATACTTTTGCACATGCTTCATTTTCACATACTGCTACAATATTTTTATTCATTTCATTTACCTCACTATTTCAATTATTATCTATTATATTATTAACTTTTATTTTTTATTAAGTCAATATATTGTATACTTATATGTGAAAAACACATCAAAATTGATGTGTTAAATTACTACTTATCCATCGGAAGTATTTCTATCCAATAGTTATCTGGATCAGCTATGAAGTATATTCCCATTTCTTTGTTTTCATAGCATATACAATCCATTTTTTTATGTAAATTGTAAGCTCCTTCGAAATCTTCCACTCTTAGAGCTACGTGGAATTCATTATCTCCTAGATTATACGGTCTATCCCAATCTCTAAGCCATGTTAACTCTAACTTATGAGTAGTTTCACCATCACCTAAGAATACTAATATAAAACTTCCATCTTCTGCTACACTTCTCTTAGTTTCTGTAAGTCCTAGTGCTTTTTCATAGAACTCTAAACTCTTTTCAAGGTTTAATACATTAAAGTTATTATGACAAAATTTAAATTTCATTCGCTCTCCTCCAACTACATTTTTATTTTTATTATAAGCTATTTTTACCAAACAATGAATATAAAGCCATATATTAATATAAATACTTTCTATGTTTATTAATTTTGCTTAATTTTTATCAACAATTGCAAATAATATTGTAACTATAGGTACTATAAAACAAAGTACTGCAAATGGTGCGTATGATACACACGAAACTCCTGTAACTAAACTTATTATTAACGAATTAATATTCCATGGCATAAGAGGTGCTATTATAGTTCCTGTATCAGATATAGTTCTAGCCAATATATTGTTGCTAACTTCAAGTTGTTCATACTTTGATTTTAATAACCTAGAAGGTATAACTATTCCTATGGTTTGATCACAAGTTATAACTGTCAAAATGCTACTAATGATACTTGTTTTTAATATTAAATCTTTTTTAGTATTAATTTTATATATAATGTCCTTAGTTAAATAATTTATCACACCTGTTCCTTGTAATATAGAACTAAGAGCTATTGCTCCAATAACAATAAATACTATTGATACCATAGAGATAACTCCACCACTAATTAAAATGTCATTTACTATTTGAGACTTTGTATTTAAATTAAAACCTAAAAATATATATTTTAGTAATTCTAATATATCAGTTTTTTGATAAAATATACTAATAAGACTTCCACCTATGACTCCTGACCACATACAATATGTTGATTTAACTCCTAAAATAGATAAAATTATTATTACTATAGGCAATAAAAGAAGATATGGTGATATAAAAAATTCACTATTCATAGCGCCTACTAACTCTGCTGAGATATTTACACCTTTTGTACCTTGATATTTAGTTCCTATAAAGTAATATATAATTGCTGTTATTATTATAGTTGGTACTATTGTGTAGATTGCTGATTTTAATGCTTCTTTATAATTTATTTCTGTCGTTGCAAGAGTTAAATTTAAAAGCCCTGATATTGGTGATATCTTATCTGCTAAAAATGATCCTGACACAATAACTCCTACTAATATATGTGTAGGAATTCCAAATCCTTTGCCTATTCCAAGAATAGCCACACCTATTGTACTAATAGTTCCAACTGCTGTTCCCATGAAAATTGCACTTATTGAAATTAATAAAAAAGAAGCAAATAAAAAATTCATTCCTTGCATATACTGTAAACCATAATATATCATAGTTGGAACAACTCCTGATGATAACCACACTGAAACAGTCGATCCTATTAGCAATATTACAGTGTAAAGACTTTTACATTCACTTACTCCACTAAGTATCATAGATTTAATTTCTTTTAATTCAAACCCATTCTCGATAGATATTATTGATGTAAATATCACACTTAATAAAAATGCATATACTAATGATACATTCATAATTACACATACTATTATTGGCATAATGCTCAAAAACAAGGTCATGTATATTTGATTTTTGTGTATTCTACAACTTTCCATAATTCCCCCTAAAGTATAAATTTTTATATTTAAATTTTATTCTAAATTAATTCCATATTATTTCATTTATTCCTATCTAAAGTAACTATTTATTTTTCATTCATATAGCTTTATTACTTAAATCTATTTATTTGTCATATAATTTTATACAATACTTAAGTATTGTATAAGCTTTAATCTATATAATTTTTACTTTTCTAAATATATTATCCAGTCATAATATATTCATTTTGTGGATAAGTTATCCTTTCTAAGAAAACATTTTCTCTTTCTATTTTCAACATATCCACAAATCCACAATGCCTCCGTGGAAAATTTTTTTCTAAGTATTATACTCCTTTACCTTTACCCCTTAAATTTATTTAATAAAAAATTCATTTCGCTTGAGCTACGTGTTGGCGAATCATTTCAATTTTAGGGATTAAATTTTATAATTTATCAATAAATCGTAAAATTATAAACTCCTTGTATCTAAAAAAAGTACAGAAAGAATTATATTTACTAATTCTACTATACTCCTTTTTAAATAAAGTTAACTCTTTAATATACTTATAAAATTTAAGTTCTTCTTATTAATCTTATATATTAAATTGAATTTTTTAGCATTTTTATGAAGTTTTAAAATTATTCATCGATTCAATTTATTTGTATTTTTACTTAAACTAATAAAACTTTTCCTATTTCATTGTTTATTAGTTTTAATTTTTCTAAGTCATTTATATCTTTTTTATTGATTATCTCTTTTATATTATTAATTATTGATCTATTTTCATTTTCTTCTTCTTCTCTTAATTCAATTAATCCTTCTATAATACTTTCTCTACTTAATACAATCATAATTCTTACCCCCTGTGAATTTTTATATTATGATTGTGTACAGTTTTAAGTAGATTTAATACATTTTTATAAAAATTATATCCTCAATAATGTACAAAATTATTTACTTTTATATATTTAAATTTACCACTGACCAGTTTTCAAGAAATTCTTAGCTCTATTTTCTGATTTTGATACTATATTTTCATCGTATCCCATAAATTCTAATAACTTTATAGCGTTTCTAGTTTGAGCTCTTCCTCTATGTAATTTATAATCAAATTCAATATCTTTATTAGTTATAGTATAGGTTATAGGATTAAGTTCACAACGAAGCAGTAGTTAACTTTTCTTTAATTTTCTCACATATTAGCTAATGTTTTATATCTCAAAAAACACCTTAATTGCCATCAAGGTGTTTTAAAAAATAAATCATCTTCAAC
Source organism: Romboutsia sp. (assembly GCF_035470145.1). GTDB lineage: Bacteria > Bacillota > Clostridia > Peptostreptococcales > Peptostreptococcaceae > Romboutsia_D. The sequence goes on along the minus strand of NZ_DATIRC010000424.1, from coordinate 14,103 downwards.
CTGAATTTTAACTAGTTATAAGCTTTTCACATAGTTGTATTAAACTTTCTTCAAATTTTATATCATACTCTTTTTGCCTTTTCTTAGGCCCTTTCATTCTACCACCAGCAGCTCTTACCTTTTTCGAAATATGTCTTGTAAACAATAATTGGTCTATATTTTCATTATTGTAAATTCTTCCATTTTGATTGATAGGATGTCCACCTTTTGAAAGTACCATCGCTGCTAATCCATAATCTTGTGTTACAACAATGTCACCTTTATTAACTTTATTAACTAATGCAAAATCAACTGAATCTGCTCCCTTTGATAAAATTATAGTTTCAACTCCTGGCTTATTAAAAACATGAGAAGTATCACACATTATTATAACTTCTATATTAAATTTATTGGCTACTTTTATAGTTGTATCTACAACAGGGCATCCATCTGCATCTATTAAAATTTTCATATTGTCTCCTTAGTGCGCTTTATTTATTATTATATCATTAAAATGTATTTAGTTTTATTGTTACATACTTCTACTATATTAAATACTAAATATAAAAAATATTACTAAATTATATATATTTAGTACAAAAAATCTTTTTAGAGTTATAATTATTGTGATTGGGAAAATTACAATGGGTATTGGGGGTACATTATGAAATTTGAATGTTTTTACTATCCTACATTAAATGAAAATCATGAAGTTATCAAAATTAATGAAAATTTAAGAGAATTTAACTTTGGCGACACTGTTCCTACTAAAACTCTTTACTACAATTATGGTAAAAGTTTTGCTATATATCAAGGTAGCGAGTTTTTTGTTGTAGATGATGGTGTTTTAACAAAAACAATTACAGCTAATGAATTAAAATTTCCATTAAAAATAGTATTTGCTAAGGGAACACAGTTAAAAATATTCTCTGCTAAGGATTTATCTTCTATAAGATTACTCCTAAAAGGGGAATCTGAAAAAGAAAAAGAATTGGGAGAATTGTTTTTCTTATGTTTTGTATTAAATAGAAAAATTAAAGATACTCAATATAAAATAATGTCTGATTTAACTAATAGTTCTAGAGATTTCACTTATATAAATGATGAAATAGATTTAAGAACTAAAAAGTTATTAAATGATCTAAAAATTTTAGAAAGAAAATTCTATAATCTTACTATAGAAAATCCAAATTTAAAAGATTCTTATTTAAATTATATGAACTTTAGTAATAAAGAGAATATGCTGGAATTATCTATAAATAAATATTTTAAAGAAGGTACTGAGGAGCACAATCACTATATACTTACAAGTTCAGTGTGGAAATCTAAGCCTATATATCCTAAATTTAAGTTAGACAATCTTATAAATTCATATAATTATAGAGACTAGATTTATAACTATTATCTAGTAATTTATGCATAAAATATCATATATTAGGAAGTAGGTATAAACACATCATCCTACTTCCTTTTTGTTTATAAATTTCCAATTCCTTTCTTTACATATATTTCCTATTCAACTTTTTTATTATTTGCATTACATTTATTAATATAAAGTTTTATGTCATTAATATACATTTTTTTCTATTTATTGTCATATTTACTAAATTTTTATCGAAAGTATATAGTGTACACTATATGCTTTTAGAAGGAAGGTGCAACTTGATTTCAGATATTAAATTATTAAACCTCTTACATAACCAACCTGATAAAGGGCTTGAACTAATGATGGAAGCTTATATGGGACTTATTTATACAATAGTATACAATCAGTTATCCAATATATTACCTAATGAAGATATAGAAGAATGTGTTAGCGATGTATTCTTTTATGTATTTAATTATAAAGATAAAATAGACTTAGAAAAAGGTACTATAAAAGCTCTTTTGGCTGTTGTAGCTAAAAGAAAGGCTATAGATTTATACCGAAGAAATAAAAAATCCAAAGCTGTTGAGATACCTATAGAATCTATGAATGAAAATATATTTGATAAATTCGATTCTGTTTCTGATTCTGTTTCAACAGATGAAAGAAATAATTTCTTAATTAAAGCTATAAAATCTTTAGGAGAACCTGATAGTGAAATAATTATTAGAAAATATTACTTTAAAGAAAGTTCTAAAGACATTTCTAAAGTCCTAGGGTTAAAAGTTAATACGATAGATAAAAAAGCATCTCGATGCATGGGTAAGTTGAAAAATATTTTAAGGGGGGTTTTATAGTTGGAAGATAAACTGTTTGATATATTTGATAATTTTAATATTGAAGAGGCGTCCATACTCTTAGATAAAGACTTTGACGTACATATCGATAAAAAAATCAAAAAACGTATTATGAATTCTGTTAAAATAAAATCGCAATTAAGTTTTAGCAATAGGGAAAATATCTTAGATAAATTAAAAAATATTTTTAGATCTTCATTATTTAATAAAAGATTAGCAATGGTATATACTATTTTTGTACTATTCTTAGGGTCTGGAGGATATGCTTATACACAAATTCCAGTATCTTATGTTTCACTTGATATAAATCCTAGCATTGAGCTAACTCTAAATAAATTTAATAGAGTTGTGTCTTATCAGGCTTACAATTCTGATGGTGAAAATTTATTAGCTTCTAATAATAAAAAATATATTTATGTAGATAAAGCTATAAATAACATTATTTCTTCTGCTGTAGCAAAAAATTATATATCAAGTAGTAAAAATTCAGCGGTTGCTTTCGCTACAATATCTAATGATAGTATTGCTAGAAAAGAGCTTGAGATTCATTTAAAAGATACTATTGAGAAAAGTTTTAAAAATAAATTTATTGATGCAAGTGTTAGATCCTCAAACAGTGACCTCGCTAAAAGGGAAGAAGCAAAAAGCATTGGATTTACAGTTAGTAAGTTGGTATTGATCCAAGAACTTAAGTATTTAGATTCTAATGTTATAGTAGAACAATTTAAGTATACACCTATTATAGAAATTGAAAATAAAATTTTAAAACTTAAAAATAATGTTACTAATAATGGTAGCCAATCTAATGTTAATGAAAGTGATAATACTATTAATAAGCCTAGTAATAATGCTTCTAAAGATGCTACTAATGTTGATAATCAATCTGGCAGCACTAATAATTCTACTAATAAGTCTGGTAAAGGCAAAGATAATAAGTCTACCAATAAGTCTGGTAAGGGCAAAGATAATAATTTGGGGTACAATCGTCCTGACAAGGATAAAGATAATAATCTTGCATATAATCGTCCTGACAAGGATAAAGATAATAATTTGGGGTACAATCGTCCTGACAAGGATGAAGACAATAATTTCGGGTACAATCGTCCTGACAAGGATGAATACAATAATTTCGGGTACAATCACCCTAACAAGGATAAAGACAAAATTCTTACGCACAATCGTCCTAACAAGGATAAAGACAAAATTCTTGCGTACAATCGTCCTAACAAGGATGAAGACAAAATTCTTGCGTACAATCGCCCTAACAAGAATAAATACAAAAATTCTTAGCACAAGGTGTTCTAATCATGACTACGATTAAATAAATTGGAAATTATATTTATGAAGTAAGCTTCTTAAATATAATTTTCTTGATACAAAATATATAAATGGCATAAGTTTAAATTATACATGGGGGAAATATTAATGAAAAATCTAAAAAAACTATCTTTATGCTCTATTGGAGCTACAGCATTAACTTTAGGAAGTATACTTCCTAGTTATGCTCAAACTTTACAAGCCGAAACTCTACAAAACTTGAATTTAAGAACAGGTCCTAGTACAAACCACTATATTGTACTAACTATAAAAAAAGGTAGTATGGTTGAAGTATTAGAGAATTCAGATATATGGTCAATTGTTAAGTATAAAGGTACTGTAGGATATGTATCTTCTCAATATCTTAAGAAAATATCATCTAACAATGAGCCTCCAAATGACGAAGGGAATAATAATACAACGACACTTATGGAATGTAATGTTGATATCTTAAATGTAAGAAGAGGACCTTCTACTTCTGATAAAATAGTTGGTAAGATCGGCAAAACTGATAGAGTTTACGTCATTTATCAAACTAGCCATGGATGGTCTAGAATAAAATATGGTAGTGGATATGGATATGTTAGCTCTGACTATCTAATTAAGGTTAACTCAAATTCAAATCCAACACCTAGTACAGCAGTTACTATGCAATGTAATACTAGTTCATTAAATATAAGAAAAGGACCTTCTACTTCTGAGAAAATAGTTGGGCGATTAAAATATGCTGATAAGGTAAGTGTGGTTGCAAATTTAAGTAACGGCTGGTCTAAGATAAAATTTAATGGTGGGTATGCTTATGTTAGTAGTCAGTATTTATCTAATGCAGTTTTAATGCCTGATGTTCATAACTTTATGAAGTGTAATACCGACGTATTAAATGTTAGAAGTGGTCCATCTACTTCTGAAAGACTTGTTGGAAATTTACAAAAAGGGGATAATGTTGAAGTTGTGTACCATCTGAATTCTAGGTGGTCTAGAATAAAATTTAATGATGGATATGCTTATGTTAGTAGTTCTTATTTAACTAATTTATAATTATTCTTGTATACAACGTTTTAATTAAACATAGTAATTTGATCTAAAAATAACCTATAGCTAGTAAGCTATAGGTTATTTATTATATATTATTTAGAGTATTTTTATCTAATTTGTTCAATGAGTTAGCCACAGTTATAGCTGTAGTCATTGTTCCATTTACATTTAACATAGTACGTCCCATATCTAGTATAGGGTCTATTGCAAGAATTCCACCTGCTAGTGGGAAATATGCTCCCATTCCCATTCCTGATATAACTACTGATACTGCCATTGTTGCCGTACCTGGTAGACCTGCTATTCCTAAAGAACTTATAGTTACAACTATTAATAACATTGCATAGAAACTAAAATTCATCTCCATACCTGACATATTAGCTATAGTAACTGCCATTAGTGCTGGGTATATACCTGCACATCCATTCATCCCCATATTAGAACCTAAACTACCTACAAAACTTGCAGTACCTGAGTCTATTCCTACATTATCCGTTAAAGTTTCTATAGTAACAGGAAGAGTTCCTAAACTAGAACGTGATGTAAATGCTAATATTAATGGTTTTGAAACATTTTTTATATACGTTTTAGGGTTCACCCCATGTATCCATAATATAACTAAATGTATAATGAACATAATAGTTACACTTACATAAAGAGCTATTATAAAATCAACTACTCCAAAGATTGATTGTATTCCTCTCGCTGCTATAGTATTTGACATTAAAGCTATTACTGCGTATGGCATAAATTTTATGATAGTTATTGCTACACTTACTATTATTTTATAAAATGCCTCTATCAAATCTACAAATGGTTTTATAACTTCTGAATATTTTTTATTAAGCCTTTTTATTGCTAGACCTATAAATGCTGCAAATATCACTACTGCAACTATATTAGCATCTGCCATAGCTTTTACAGGATTGGATGGTAATAAGCCTCTTAAAGTATCTACTATCGGTATTATTTCCCTTATTTCTTCTGCAGCTTGTGTTACTTCACTCCCTACTCCTAGATTAAATACGTTCCCTACTATTATTCCTACTATAGCTGCCAACGCAGTTGTACCTAGTAACATAAGAACTGATTTTGATGTTAATTTTGATAGGTTATTCCCTTCATCCATATTCATTATAACTCTTATAATTGATACAAAAACTAAAGGTACTACTAACATCTTTAAAAGATCCATAAATCCATAACCAACTAATCCATACCATTTTACTACTTCATTTAGCCAAGCTACTTGAGATGGGTCATCTGGAAATTTTGCTACGTATTGAATTATTATTCCTAAAGCTATACCTAATACAGTTGATACTATCATTAGCTTTGTAAATTTCAGCTTATTTTGTAATTTACTTGTTAAAAAGAATAATCCTATTAATGCGATTATAAATATTACTGTTTTTATGTTTGTTACCATCATAAATTGTGAAAAAAATGTGTTGTCCATGTACTTGCCTCCTTAATTATTGTAATTATCATTTTGATAATAATTATTATACTATTATCAAAATGATAATGCAAGTGAATTTTATTTTTATTTTATATAGATTATCATAGTGCTATAATTGCTAATAATAGATAAATATAATTTCATAACAAAATTTTAATTTATATTTACACACAAAAAAGTACACCACTTAGGTGTACTTTATATAAAATAAAAGCCTATCACTATATTTTTTCATTTTAAAAACTTAAATATATCCTAATTCTCTATTAAATATTTTACTCTACTTATTCTTCTCTTATATTGTATTAGATTTTAATTTGCAAGTTTAAAACTTTCATTTATTAATTTGAAGCTTTCTTTTAATCCTTCTGTAATATATACTTCATGTTCATTTGTCACAAAAACTGCATCTACATTTTCTAAGTCTTCCACTAACTTTAATCCTTCATCTAATCCTTTAGTAAATATCAAAGTTGATAATGCATCTGCATCTATCGATTTATCTGCTACTATTGATACTCCTGCTATTTCTGTTTTATAAGGATATCCAGTTTTAGGATTTAGTATGTGATGATATTTAACTCCATCTTTTTCAATAAATCTTTCATAAATACCAGTTGTAACAATTGATTTATTTGAAACTTCAATTGATCCAACTACATTGCCTCTATCACTAAATGGATCTTGAATACCTATATTCCAATCCTTATTTTGATTCTTTGAGCCTAGAACGTATATATTTCCTCCTAAATCAATAATTGCTTTTTCTACGCCTTCAGCTTTTAAAATTTTCACTACTTCATCAGCTGCATATCCTTTTGCAATACTCCCTAAGTCTAACATCATGCCTTTTTGTTGTAGAAAAACTTCTTTAGTGGAATCGTTTGTCTCTATCTTAGAATAGTCTATGTATTTCATAGCTTCTTTGATTTCTTCTTCTGTTGGAACCTTTGCTTCCGGAAGTCCTATACTCCAAAGTTTTACTAAAGGACCTATAGAAATATCATATGCCCCTTTTGATAATTTTGAATATTCTACTCCCTTTTTTATAATATCATAACTAGTATCATTAAGTTTTACTTTACTTACCCCTGCACTTTTATTTAATTTTGTAAGTTCTGTTCCTTCTTTATTTATGCTAACTAAATTTTCTATTTCAACTATTCTATTAAATACTTTATCTAATATTTTTTCAACCTCACCATCATATAAAGTTACCTTTATTACGGTTCCCATAAATAATTCTGTTCTAGTAATCGGCTCCTCTATTTTTGTTCGATTACACCCTACTAAACTTATTGTTAAAATCATTGTTAGAATTATAGTCATAAATTTTTTCATTGTGATCTCGCCTCGCTTTTCATCAAAATTTATTATTGAGTAACTAAAGTATATCATATAAAGTTTAATTTTTTTCTCTTTATATGGTATAGCTTTTTTTGACAATTTACAATAAAATATTTTATTTTTTAGGTATATATCTATTTTATCTTCATTTAATTTATTTTTTAACGTTTTTTCACCTTAGCCTATTAATAGTTTTTTACATCATATGAAATTTTTATATTGCTATTTTGTTTTTATATGCCTTAAAATGCAATTAATAGAACTTTGCTAGATTTTATTAATTAAATTTTTAAGGAGAAACTTTTTAATGAAAACTTTGAAAAAACTCGATATTATTATTATTGTATTTCTTCTAGTTTTATCCTTTGTTCCGCAGTTTATATTCTCAAAAATGTTGACTACAAACTACAAGTCAACCTATGCTAATATAAGAGTTTCGGGTAAACTTTATGATAATATACCACTATCATCATTTAAAGGAGAAAAAACTTTTGTTGTAAAAACTAAACATGGTAATAATACTATTTTAGTAAAAGATGGTACAATTAAGATAATAGATGCAGATTGTAATGATTCTCTTTGTGTTAAACAAGGAGTAGCCTCTAAAGTTGGAGAGAGCATTATATGCCTTCCACATGAATTAATAATAGAAATTAAAGGAGATAAAAGTGATAGTTCATCTGATATGATACTATCCCATTAATATTATGAGACTAAATAAAACTTCTAAAATGATTTATATTTCATTGCTTGTATCTATGGCTTTGATACTATCTTTAATTGAGCGTATGATACCTGTACCATTTATAATACCTGGTGCTAAGCTAGGTTTGGCTAACCTGGTTATAATAATAGCTGTTTATACATTAGATAACTATAAAGAGTCCTTTACTGTATTACTTTTAAGGCTGTTTCTTTCAGCTATGTTAGGTGGTAGCATATCTACATTGTTATACAGTGCTACGGGTGGTATTTTAAGCTTTATAGTTACTATTCTTGTTAAAGAACTTGGTGGTAAGCATGTATCTATAATAGGTGTTAGTGCTTCAGCTGCTATATTTCATAATATAGGTCAGTTACTTGCCGCTTCACTCATATTAAATAATTTTGGTATGTTTTTATACCTTCCTCTTTTATCTATCGCAGGTATAGGGACTGGTATATTTGTGGGGTTATCTGCTAATTATCTGCTATCATCCCTTTTAAGGTTACCTTACTTTAAAAATAATTTGTAGTTGATTTAGATGTAGAATTAGTAATGAGAATAGGTTACTGGGTTGAAACAGTTAAAATAGTATAGTAATACGCTAAAAAATGGGTGTAATTTTGAATTACACCCACTTTTCTTGATATCTAAATTAAATTATCTTGTTTTAATAAATTGAACAACGTTGGATTAAAGTTGAATTTCTCAATTAAGCTATTCACTTCATTTAAAGCTTTTTCTTTTCTCTCTTTAGATACATTCGCTTTAGCCGCTCTAATTAATATATTCTTAGGAGAATGAGATATATCTATAAACTCTAAAAGCTGAGTTTTGTATCCTAAATATTCTAATAAATTAGCTCTAACCGCATCTGTCATAAGTGCAGCTACTCTTTCTTGTACTATTCCATATTTTGTAAGTATAGACAGAGAGTCTGACTTCATTTGACTATTAAACTCATGTTGGCAACAAGGAACAGAGAATATCATCTTAGTATTCCACTTTATAGCATTGTATAAAGCATAGTCAGTAGCTGTATCACAAGCATGTAATGTCATTACTATGTCCACTTTGTTGTTATACTTGAATCCATTTATATCACCTAATTCAAAGCGTAAGTTTTCGTAGTTATATCTTTTTGCTATATCGTTACACTTTTTAATAACATCAGGCTTAAGGTCTAGGCCTATCATTTTTACATTAATTTTTTTAATTTCTACAAAGTAATAATATAGTACAAATGTTAGATAAGACTTTCCACATCCAAAGTCTAGTATAGTAAGTTCCTTGTACTCATTTTTCTTAATTTCATCGTCTATTATCTCTACGAATCTGTTTATTTGCTTATACTTATCATATTTAGAACTTACTACATTACCTTCTTTAGTAAATATTCCTAAGTCTATTAGAGGTTCTATTATCATACCTTCTTTAAGAATATAATTTTTCTCTTTATTGTGACTTTTGTTAGCAAGTTTTGTATTATCACTTTTTTTCTTTCCTAAAAATACTTTGCCTTTTTTAGATATTTTTAAATCAAATGTAGTTGTATTCGACCAAGCTGAAAGTTGCTTATAGTCTTCTTTTATATATTCTAGGATTTTTTCTTTTAAAATATCCATATCAATATTTTCATGAAATACTTGTTTATCAGTATATTTTTCTACTTGATAATATTGTTTTTTGTTGTTTTCTTTTAATGTAAAGTTTATTTTATTATACTCAACATCTTTGTTTTTCTTGTTACTAATAACTAATTTTATAATTTCTTGTTCTGTTATCTCATTAACTGATTTTTTCAATTCTTCCATTTGGACACACCTTACCGTTCTTTTTTATTAAGTTCTATACAATATATTATTATATATATTGAATTAATTCAAACTCATTTTTATATTATAATTTTTATATTTATCTTTTATAAAAATTTCGCTTCGCTTGAGCTACGTGTCGGCGAATTACTTCATATCGTCAATAGCCTAAAAAATAGTCTCGTTACTTTACGATTTTAAGCTTATCGATTGAAATTATAACTTATTCAAAAGCAGGCAAGTTATAATCTCTTAATATATAAAAAAGCGTATTGACTACTTAATCAATACGCTTTCGTGTATTTAAATTAGAAGACTTTTCTTTCAAATCACATCCACCAATTTTTAATTATATATTTTAAATATAAATATTAAATTTCTTATATCCATTATTATATATTTTTTGTTACTAAATCCTCTGAAGCTTTTATATTATTTTTCTCATATTTTATAATTGATATCCATAAAATAGCCCCTATTATAATATTTAGTGGAGTACAAAGAATACTAATATTTGGTACTTTTGAACCTATTACGTTAGATGAAATGATTATGAAGTTCCATATAGCGTGAAAAATTATAATCGGCCATATATTATTTAATTTAATAGCTAACGATGCAAATGAAAATCCTAATAATATTGCCTCTATAATTTGAATACATACTTCAAGCAATGACATTCCTGAAAATATATTTACAATATGTATAATTGAAAATCCAACGCTACTTAAAGTCATTGCTTTTAAAATAGATCCTTCTGATTTTAAACTATTAAGCAATATTCCTCTAAATATTACTTCTTCTGAAAATCCTACTAATAAAGTTCCTATGAAAATAATAATTAATGTTATCCATGTATAACTATTAAATGATATATATTTTAAATATATATTTTGAGAAAAATGATAAAGCATATCTACTATTAAAAATATATAAGGTAGAAACCATATTAAATTATTAAATTCAATTTTCTTAAATCCTGCGTTTTCCCATCCATAAAATTTGTTTACTACATAAATAATAATTAATGTTGCTATAAATTGTGTCATTAATAAACTTATTGATATCTCAAAATCATTATAATTATATGGTAAAATATTGCTGGTTATATATATTCCTATTACCATAATACTGATATAAGTAGTCATGGTAATTATTGCTATCCTTTTACTATTCATCTCTATCCCCCCAACATTTAAATTTTACTTTTCTTCGTCGCTTTAAATACTCCTTTTATAGGCTCACGTTATTATGATGCTTTCAATTAAATGTATGATGCTATATTAAAACCAAGTTTTATTTATTCTATAACCAAATTGATAGATTCATTTATTAAATTAAATGAACCTATACATAAACTAAAGAATCACCCTGACTGCCATCAGAGTGATTCTAGCAATATGGAACAATCGTATTTTAGGAAACCCCACTCTACTTAGAATAGATTGCAGTTTTTTTATCTTTTTAATTAATACTATTATAACATACTTATAATTGAATTAAACATCTTTTATTATTAACTTATAATATAATCTCTTTTATATTTTTTACTATTCCTCAAATGCGATATATTAATTTAAAGTTAATGACTGCTTATATATATTTAATTCTATAATACTATCTTAACTACTGTTTTAACATCTACTTCACTACTAACACTAATATCTCCATCATGAGCATTTACTATTTCCTTTACAATAGCCATTCCAAGTCCAGACCCTTTGTGTACTTCCCCAGTATTAGTTCCTCTATAATATCTATTAAATATTTTCTCTAAATCTTCTTTCTTAATTCCTTTACCATTATCTCTTACATATATAGTTGTTTTTTCATCATTTATTATCTCTACTTCTATACTGGTATTTTCATCATTATGGATAAGTGCATTATATATAAGATTATTTATAACCCTTTTTATAAGTGTTGTATCAATATCCTTGTTTATAACATCACTCTTACTTATAAACGCTATATTCCTTTTTGAATATTGGGGGTCATTTAATATCTCTATAATAGAACCTCTAACTATTCTAACTATATTAGCTTCTTTTTTATTTAGTACATGAGAGCTATTTTTAAGTTTCATAGTTAAATTCAAATCATCCACCAATTCCTTAATATACTCTGACTTCTTATTTATAATATTTCCATACTCTTTAATTTCATCTCTATCAAAGTCATAGTCATCACTTAATAACTCTGCATACCCCTTTATAGAGGATAGCGGTGTTTTTATATCATGAGTTATATTAGCTATCCACTCTTGTTTCATCTTATCTATTTTAATTCTTTCAACCTCATTACTTTTTAGGGTATCTGATAGTTTATTTAATTTTTCATATACAGGTTTATATATGCTCTTTTCTCTATAATAAATATCATACTTTCCTTGTTCTAAATTCTCTACACCACCTATTATTACCTTCATAGGCTTAGTAAGTCTTTTGCTAAATATGTATCCAAATATTAAAGCTATAAATAAATCTATAACTATAGTAATCATTATAATTTTACTTAGTGAGTTACTTAAATAACCTGAGTTATACATAATTATATATTTTTGTATAACCTCTTTTGGAAATCCAATCATATATGTATATTCTGCATCGTCTATTATCTTAGATGATATAAGTATACTATCTGTTCCTGCATTGTTTAAACCTCCAGAATATTTATATCCATTTACAATATCCATAGGGGTATGCTTTTTAGATAAATATTCAGGTGCATTATATCTATACACTTCTCTTATATCTTCATCTAATACCTGTATCCATGAACCTTTTTCGTCTAATATATTTTGTCCCACTTTATTTACATATATATTTCCATCCTCCATATATATGTACTTCTTAAATTCTCTAGTAAATACTTCTTCTCTTTGTTCATAAGTAGGCTGAATACCACCTGTCATAAGTATTAAAAAACCTACTATATTTAATATCGTAACTATCATTACTACTAAAATTATAGTCAGTACATACTTAAATGTTATCTTCCATTTCATATTAATCTTCCTTTACAGTTAGCTTATATCCAAGTCCTTTTATATTTTTAATATACTTTGGATTTGAAGGTTTATCCTCTATTTTTTCTCTTAATCTTCTTATATGTACCATTATAGTATTATCAAAGCCTATAAAGTCTTCTCCCCAAACTTCATCACAAAATCTTTCTTTGCTTATGATCTGCTCTAAATGACTTGCCATATATAAAAACATTTTAAACTCTTTAGGTTTAAGTTCTAAAGTCTCACCATTTTTTCTAACCTCAACCTTTTCTTCATCTATTTCAAAAGGTCCAAATGCAATTTTTTCTTTAGTTTCTTTTTTATAATTGTTTACCATAATATTTCTTTTTAAATTTATTTTAACTCTTAAAGCTACTTCCTTTGGACTAAATGGCTTTGTTATATAGTCATCTGCTCCAAGTGCAAGTCCTAATATCCTGTCCATCTCCTCTGTTTTTGCTGATAAAAACAATATTGGTACTTGAGATGTTTGTCTTATTTCTTTACATACATCATACCCTTCTTTGTCTGGTAACATTATATCTAACAAGATTATATCTATACTTTCGTTTTTAAATATATCAAGGCCTTTATTCCCAGTTTCTGCTGTAAATATATTTTTAAATCCTTCTTTTTTAAGAACTGTACTTAAAAGATTTAATATGTCTGTTTCATCATCTATTATTAATATTTTCTTTTCTTTTATAATTGTTTCCATATTGTTCCTCCATTATTGTTAATAAAATTATTATACCAAAAACTTATTCTTGTAATAACTCTAAATTTGAATATAAAAATAAAGCTATCTTAAAATATCAGTATACTTAGTATTAATATATTAATACTTAAATAATGACTTTTTTGATAGCTTATTTTCTATTTTATTTATCTAATACTCTTTTAAATACATGTATAGTAGCTAATATACCTATAATTAATATCCCTATTAAATATGCATAATTTAACACCATGGCATCTATAGATTTTCCAAGTATATTTATACTACCTTTATATATTCCTATAAATTCTTGTGGATACTGGAAAATATCGATATAATTTGAAGCACTTAAAACTTGTAGTATTTCTTTTGGTAAGAATTTAAGTAAACCTAAAACTTTTCCTAATATAACAAATACCGAACTTCCTACAACAGCTCCTACTGAGTTGTCAGCTACAAATGAAGCTAAGCTTGAAAATACTGAAATAGTAGTAA
>NZ_DATIRC010000423.1:0-4031 GCF_035470145.1 Romboutsia sp. | reverse complement strand
AGAAAAACATGATTATAAAGATAATAAATCATCAAAAAAAATTTCTAAAAGAGAATTAGATAATAGTATAGAAAATTTAACGCCAGCATTTAATATAATTCATAGTCCAGAATTTGAAGAAGAGTTTGAAAAATTAAATACATCCTATAAATATTACAAAATAGCCGATAATTTTGGAATAGTATTTATAGATAAACCAAACATACAGGATATAAAAAGTGTTTTAACTCTAAAGTCAGTAGAAAGTGCAGAACGTTCAGCGAGAGTAGCATCATTAGTAGAAATAAGTCAAGGGACATCAGAAGGAGTTGTTGCAACAGAAGATATAGGTGCTAATTTTATAAAAAATAATCCAAATATATTTATAACAGGTAAGGGTGTAATAATTGGAATTATAGACTCAGGCATAGATTATTTACATGAAGATTTTATATACCCAGATCGTACATCAAAAATATTATATTTATGGGACCAAACCAAAGATGAAAATCCTCCAAAAGGATATGCAATTGGAACAGAATACACTAGAGAAGATATAAATAAGGCAATTGAAAATAATGATTCAAGCTTATCAACCGATGAAGAAGGTCAGGGAACTATGCTAAGTGGAATATGTGCAGGCCTTGGAAATATAAACAAACAATATGCAGGAATAGCAGAAGATGCAGAATTAATAGTTATAAAAATGAAAAAAATAAATGGATTTTACAATAATGCAATGGTATTTGCTGCAACACAATATATATACGAAAAATCTAAGAGTCTTAAAATGCCAGCTGTAGTAAACATATCTGTAGGAACTACTAAGCTGATTGAAACAAGTTCTAGAGTTGTAAAAGAAAAATTATATTTTGCACAGGGATTTTGTCTAGTAACATCAGCGGGTAACGAAGGTAATACTCAAACTCATACATCAGGTAAAGTTGAATTTGCAGGAGATATTGGTGAAATAAATCTGGAATTATTAGAAGATGAAGATGAATTAGATATACAAATATTAATAAATAGACCAGATAAAATGGCTGTTGGTATTATAACTCCTAGTGGAGAACCAAGTAAAATATTACAAGTAGCAAATTTTAATTACGTTTCAGGTATATTTGATTTAGAAGGAACTGATTATTTAATAACATATATATATCCAACAACATATACAGGTCAACAAGAAACTACTATAAATTTAAAAAATGTAAAAAAAGGAATTTGGAAAATAAGACTATTTGCTGAATATATAATAAGTGGAATATATCACATGTATTTACCAAACAGAGTATTTTTAAAGCCAGGGACTAAGTTTACAAAGCCAGACCCTTTATATACTATAAATTACCCTGCAACTTATGAAGATGAAATTACAGTAGGAGCATATGACACTAAAAATGAAAGTTTGTGGCCTTCATCATCAAGAGGACCAACCATAAATAACTCATTAAAACCAGAGATAGTTGCACCAGGAGTAGATATAATAGCGCCTTATCCTGGAAACAAATATGCAACTATAACAGGAACAGCAGTAGCTGGAGCACATGTTTCAGGAGCAGTTTCTCTTTTTTTACAATATGTTTTAGTAGATAAATTATATCCTAATAGATCATTTGTTCAACAAATAAGACCATATCTTGAAACCGGTGCTAAAAAAGACCCTAATATTACATATCCGAATATAAACTATGGATATGGAATATTAGATATAAGAGGTATGTTTGAACAATTAAGATAAAAAGGGGGATTTCAAAAATATGGAAAAATCTTACCTTATAATGTATCAAAGTGATATAGAAGAATTAGAAAATACATTAAAGGCAAATGGGATTAATAGATACATTATATTAAATAGACAGATTGCAGCTGTATATCTATTAGAAAATTTTGATGAAAATATACTAAATCAAATAGAGATTATAGCATGGTGGCAAAGGTCTAGTCCAATGAGTTCATTGATAGAGATAACTGATAATCTTGAAACAGGAGAAACTGTTACAACTGCAGCGGGGACAGATTATATATATAAAAATCCATATGTTCAAGCTAGTGGAAAAGGTGTGATAATTGCAATTATAGACTCTGGTATAGATTATTTACACCCAGATTTTATAAATAAAGATGGAACAACAAAAATAATATCTATATGGGATCAAGAAAGTATAAAAGGTAATCCACCTGAAGGATGTTTATTTGGAAGTGAATTTACTAGAGAAGATATAAATAAAGCAATAAAAGAAAATGATAGTACTTTAAGCGAAGATAAGATAGGAACAGGGACTATAGCAGCAGGGATATGTTCTGGGAATGGAAATTTAAATTCAAGATATAAAGGAGTCGCAGTAGATAGTGAATTATTAGTTGTAAAACTGAGAGAATATAAAAATAGATTTAAAGATGGAATAATAAACTATCAATCAGCGGATTTTTTAGCTGCTATAAAATATATACAAGATGTTGCAGCTAAAGAAGATAAATATATAATAATAAACTTAACAGTAGCTGTTGGGCCTAGTGGGCAAATAGAAGTATCATTATTAGATTCTTTTAGTTTTTTAGATCAACCTGGAGTAATATTAGTAAGTGGAGCAGGTAATGAGGGAAATACAGATATTCATTATGAAGGACGTATAATAAATGTTAATGAATCAAAGGATATATTAATTCAAGTAGGAGATCAACTTAATCTAGAGGTTTATATAATTGTAGATGGACCAGATAAAATAGGAGCCCAAGTAATATCACCATCAGGTGAAATTATCGATAACATTTTATATTCTCCAGACAATTATCCATACTACGGTAAGTTTAATTTGGAAAATACAACATATGAGATTCAATATGTATATCCATGGTTCGAACTGGGCAGTGAAAAATTCTTTATAGACTTTTATGATATAAAGCCAGGTGTTTGGACAATACGATTAAATCCTGAATATATAATAAGTGGATTATATAATGTTTATATTCCAAATAAAAGTCTAATTTCTGAAGATACTAGATTTTTAGATCCAAATTCCTCATCAACAATAACTTTATTTGCAAATATAGATAATGTAATAACAGTAGGTGCATATAATGATAAAACTGTAAGTATGTGGATAGGTTCTTCAAAAGGATCTAAGAGAACAGGTTATATAAAGCCTGATATAGTAGCTCCAGGTGTAGATATAATATCAACATATAAAAATCAAAGTTATAATACGGGTACAGGTACAGGCGTTAGCAGTTCAATCACAAGTGGAATAGTAGCAATTCTTATGGAATATATAAGTCAACAAGGCTTATATGCTAAAGAGACTATGTATACTCAAACACTAAAAACATATTTAATGTTAGGTGCAAGAAGAGAAGAAATATATAATTATCCCAATACATCTCAAGGGTATGGAATTATAAATTTAAAAGAGACATTGATACAAATTTCAAATAGCCTCTAATAATATGTATTTTATAAAAAACAATGGTTAAAACTAATACAAAAGAAAAAAAGAGGTGATAATTTTGCAAAGTAAAAAAGCTAAGGCATTAAGTGGTACTAATAACCAAAGACTAAAGAAACATAGACCAACAAATAATGCGCAAACAGCTGCTTGGGCAGATATAGACAAGCTAAAAGCAGAAAGTAAAGTATCAATACCATCATTAAGTAATGTTGAAGAAGCTAAAGATTGGGTTGATAATGGAAGTAGATTATAGATAAAGTATAAAAAATGAAGGCATAAATATGCCTTCATTTTTTTATATGTTAAATTACAATGAAAAAAAGCTTACGCATAAAATTTAAAAAAATAGAAGTATTTACATTGATGAAAAATCACCTCATATATGATAAACTATAATAGTATTTCAAAATTATGGAGGTATAATATGAGTGAAGATATAGATGCAAAATGCAATAAAATAGATGATACTTTTAGTATAACAATGGAACTTCAAAGACCTTTATTTGTTGATGAAGTGCAAGAAAATGATAATACGAATGATAAAAATTCTAATATAAGAAGAAATTTATTAATATGTGTAGCTATAACACTTATAATTACTAT
>NZ_DATIRC010000422.1:0-1769 GCF_035470145.1 Romboutsia sp. | reverse complement strand
AAAAGTTATTTTATTTATCAAAAGGGAGGTTATTTTATGGAAGAGAAGAATCTTGACAAAGTATTAGGTAAAAAAGACATCCTAGCCCTTGCATTTGGAGCAATGATAGGATGGGGTTGGGTAATTCTAGCAGGTACGTGGATTTTACAAGCAGGTTCTTTAGGAGCAATGGCTGCATTTGCCCTTGGTGGGATTATGATAGTCTTTGTAGGTTTGGTTTATGCAGAGCTTACATCTGCAATGCCAGAGTCTGGTGGAGCTTATGTATTTAGTCGTAGAGCACTTGGCAAAAATGCATCATTTATATGTACTTGGGCACTGATATTAGGATATGTAGGTGTTGTTTCTTTTGAAGCCTGTGCACTACCTAGTGTAGTAGAGTATTTATTCCCTAATTTTTTAAAAGGACATATGTACACAGTGGCAGGATTTGATGTATATGCTAGCTGGGTTGGAGTCGGTGTGATTGCTTCTATTATTATTACAATAATAAATTACCGTGGAACTAAAGATGCAGCTTTTTTACAAAAAATTCTAACAGTAATTATAGCTGTAGCTGGAATTGCATTAATGATTAGTGCTCCAATAAGTGGTAATGCATCTAACGCACAGCCTCTATTTAAAGATGGATTTAAAGGTATTTTAGCAGTTACCATTGTAACACCGTTTATGTATATAGGTTTTGATGTAATTCCACAAACAGCAGCAGAAATAAATATGCCATTTCAAAAGATTGGTAAAATACTCATATTATCTATAGTCATGGCAGTTACATTTTATGTATTAGTTATTTTTGCAGTATCTTTTTTAATGACTGAAGATCAAATGTCCTCATCTGTGCTTGCAACAGCAGATGCAATGAAGATAGGATTTGGTAATAGTGATCTAGCAGCTAAGATTTTAATTATTGCAGGTTTATCAGGTATTATTTCAAGTTGGAATGCATTCCTTATGGGAGGAAGCCGTGCAATGTATGCATTAGCTCAAGCTAAAATGCTTCCAGCGTTTCTTGGAAAAGTACATCCAAAATATAAGACTCCATCAAATGCAATTCTTTTAATTGGTATGTGTTCTGTTATAGCACCTTTATTTGGAAAGAGTATGATGGGTTGGCTAGTTAATGCAGGTAGTTTTGGAATTGTTACTGCCTATGCAATGGTATGTATATCATTTGTAGTTTTAAGAAAGAAAGAGCCTGAAATGGAAAGACCTTATAAGATAAAGAATCATAAGTTTGTAGGATATATGGCTGTAATTTTATCTATAGCTATGCTTTTATTATATATACCTGGTATGATTTATGCTGAATGGATAATTGTAGGGGCATGGGTAGTATTAGGAATGGTATTTTTCTTCTCAGCAAAGAAAAAGTATTCTAATTTAGAAACTAATGAAAAATAAGAAAATATGAAGATGTAAATACGACACAATAGTATTTAACATATTTCTGATTACAAATTACTCAAGTGATAGATGTCATTTAGTTTATAAAAACATCATATCACTTGAGATATAAATGAAGTAAATTTTTTATTAGGGGGAAATTAGAATGAAACTAAAACATTGTAATTTAAGTAAAGAAGAGCTTAAGGACTTAACTAAAAAATATATGATAGAAACTTATGAAAGATTTGATTTTATAGCACAAACTGCTAAAGACATGTATTTATATGATGAAGAAGGAAATGCATACTTAGACTTTTATGGTGGGGTAGCAGTAAATAGTGCTGGTAGTTGTAATAAAAAGGTAGTAAATGCCATTCGTGATC
>NZ_DATIRC010000421.1:0-1960 GCF_035470145.1 Romboutsia sp. | reverse complement strand
CTAGAATTGACAATAAAAGATTTTATAAACAATGCAAAAAAAGCTCAAGACAGTATAAAAAGTTCTGCGGATAATATAAAAAATAGTATGAATGAATTGCAAAATAGTGTATCAGAAAACGCAAGCGCAATCGGTGAAAGTGGTTTATTAATTGGTGGCGGTCTTGCTACTGCGGGCGGTATTGTTACAAGTGCGTTGTTAGACATGGCGGACGGTTTTGAAGAAAGCGAAAAAACTTTAAATAAATTTGGCGCGCAAACAGGAAAAACAGGAAAAGAACTTGAAAGTTTTCAAGATAGTATAAAAGATAGTTATTTAAAAGGATATGGGGACGACTTAGAACAAGTAACACAAGCCTTTTCTGATTTTAGTCGTGAACTAGGAACAACGGCAGAAGAAACACAAGCATTGACGGAAAAAGCTTTTCAATTAAACGATATTTATGATTATGATATAAATGATACTTTAAAGGCTACCGGTTCATTAATGAAAAACATGGGTATTGATGGTACTGAAAGTATGGATTTGATAGCTAAAGTGTCACAGGTTGCCGGTGATAGGGCAGATGATTTACTAGATACTATAAACGAATATTCCGCAAGATTTGCAGAAGCCGGTTTTAGTGCCGAAGAAATGGCAAACATTTTAATTAAAGGCGCACAAGCGGGTGCAAGGGATTACGACACAGTAGCCGACGCAATAAAGGAAGCTAATATATTATTAACAGAAGGTGGCGACGCCGGCGAAGAAGCATTGACAAAAATTTTAGGAAGTGGTAAAAAAGCCAAAGATATGATGGAAAGTGTTGCCGACGGAAGTTTAACAACTGGTGAAGCAATGAAAGAAATTGTTTCGGGTTTGTCTGAAATGGATAATAAAACAGAACAGGCAAACAGCGCAACGGCGGTTTTTGGTACTTTATGGGAAGAAGTTGGATTAAAAGGTTTACAAGCTATGACCGACAATACCAACGCTTTAGGTGATTACAACGGAACTTTAGACGAAGCGAATGGACTTATAAAAGAACAAGGCAAAACAATGGAACAAGTAACACGTGAATTTGAAGAAGCAAAAAATTTAATAGGTGCTGAATTAGCGCCAATATTAAGTAAATTATTAGGCGTTGCAAGTAAAGTTATTTTAAAATTAGTTGAATTTGGAAAAGCGAATCCAATATTAACGAAAATAGTAGCTATAGGTGGCACAGTTATATCAGTATTAGGAACTATAGCCGGTGTTGCTATAACAGTCGCGGGATTATTTGCCGAAGGTGGTGTATTAGCTGGTGGCGTAACTGCTTTAGGTGGTGTTTTATCAAGTGTCGGTGGTGTTATAGCCAGTGTTGTAGGTGCTATAGTAAGCGCGCCGGTTTTAATAGGCGTTGCCATAGTTGGTTTAATAGCTTTAATAATATGGAAATGGGAAGAAATAAAAACATTTACTGTTAATATATGGACCGCAATATGGAATTTTATAAAAGCTATTCCGGAAAATTTAAAAATGTTATGGAATAATTTTTTAGTATGGTTAGGCGAATTTTGGAATAGATTAAAATTAAATGCTATGACAGTATGGAATAGTATATTAGATTTTGTAAAATCAATACCGGGAAAATTATTAGAATTTTTTACTAATACGTTACCGTATTTTATAGGTTATGTCATTGGCAGAATGATTTATTTAGGTCAAAGACTAAACCAAATAATAATTGATTTCTTTGTTGTTAAAATACCGGCAATGTTTAGCAAAGGGTGGCAAATGATTATTAATTTATTTACTGTATATATACCGCGTGCATGGAATTGGTTGGGTAAAATGGTCAATGTTGCAAGGACAAAATTAGGTCAATGGGTTACAATAGCCAATCAAAAGGCAAAAGCATTTTTAGATAAAGTTATATTATATGTTAAACAGTTACCCGGTAAAATAGCAAGCTTTAAAGAAAAAGTTAAAGAAAAAA
>NZ_DATIRC010000420.1:0-3009 GCF_035470145.1 Romboutsia sp. | reverse complement strand
ACATTGCTCATTTATTAACTATTTGCCTTAATATTCATATTGATATATTCATTACCAAAAAATATTTTCAAAATAGTGTATATTATTTCAAAAAATAGTGTATAATTATATATGTAATAAATAAAAAAAGAAAAGCCTTTATAAAAAGGTTATGGAGAATTAGCAAATGACTAACGGAATAGTAAAATGGTTTAACAATGAAAAAGGTTTTGGATTTATATCAGTAGAAGGTGGAGACGATGTATTCGCACATTTCTCAGCTATACAAACTGATGGATTCAAATCATTAGAAGAAGGACAAAAAGTAAGCTTTAATATAGTTAAAGGTGCTAGAGGACCTCAAGCAGAAAACATAACTATATTATAATATATAGATTGTTTGAAAAAAAGACCTTAAGGTCTTTTTTTTATGCACTAAAAATTTATAGCTATAATATACATATGATAAAGTATAGAAACATAAATTATCTAGGCGGTATTTTTATGAATAAAAAAACACCTAAAAATTGAGGAAAATTTTTTTCAAAAATATAGAATGAAAAATAATTACAAGTTTGTTTAAAGATTAACGCAATGGGTATAAATACCACATGCTAATAAATTGTTAATGTTGGAGGTAGTAAGTATGAAAGTTATAGTTATAGGATGTACGCATGCAGGAACTGCTGCAGTAGTTAATATCAAAGAGAAATACCCACAAAGTGAAATAATAGTTTATGAAAAAAATGACAATTTATCATTCTTATCTTGTGGAATAGCATTAAATGTTGGTAAAGTCATAGATACAACAGAAAAATTATTTTATAATTCACCAGAAAATTTGCAATCTATAGGTGTTAAAACTAATATGAAACATGAAGTTTTAGATATAAATTTTGAAAATAAAGCTATAACAGTTAAAAACTTATTAACTAACGAAGTATTTGAAGATAATTATGATAAATTAGTTCTTACATTAGGTTCTTGGCCAATAGTACCAAACTTTGAAGGTGGTAAATTAGAAAATATAGTTTTATGTAAAAACTATGACCATGCAAAAGATATTATTAAAAGAAGTCAAAATGCTAAAAATGTAGTTATAATCGGTGCTGGATATATTGGTGTAGAACTTGCAGAAGCTTTTGAAATACAAGGTAAAAATACTACATTAATAGATGCAGAAAACAGAATAATGGCTAAGTACTTAGATAAAGAGTTTACAGATGTAGCACAAGCTGAGTTTAAAAACAAAGGTGTTAATTTAGTATTAGATCAAAAAGTTCAAAAATTCGAAGGAATTGATGGTAAATTATCTAAAGTAATAACTGATAAAGGTGAATTTAAAGCTGATTTAGTAATATTATGTATAGGGTTTGCTCCTAATACTAAACTAGTAAAAGGTAAATTAGATACTTTACCTAATGGAGCTATTATAATAGATGAATACATGAGAACTAGTAGAAAAGATGTATTTGCAGCAGGAGATTGTTGTGTAGTTAAGTTTAATCCATCTGAAGATACTAGATATATTCCATTAGCTACAAATGCAATTAGAATGGGTACTTTAATTGGCAAAAACTTAGTAGCTCCAACTCTTAAGTATATGGGAACACAAGGTACTTCAGGAATAAAAATATATGACCAATGTATAGCCTCAACTGGACTTACTGAAGAAGTAGCTAAAAATACAACAAACTTTAACATAGCTTCTGTAACAGTTAAAGATAACTGCAGACCAGAGTTTATGCCAACTTTTGAAGAAGCAACTTTGAAATTAGTATTTGATAAAGATAGTAGAAAAATACTAGGTGGTCAAATTATTTCAAAAATAGATTTGACTCAATATATAAATACTTTATCAGTAATTATACAAAATGAAATGACTATAGAAGAGTTAGCTATGACAGACTTCTTCTTCCAACCACACTTTAATAAACCATGGAGTTTATTAAATATGGCAGCTTTAAAAGCTTTATAAATTAAATATTGATATATTATCCAATTTTTTTAATAACACTTATTATATAGTATGTAACTTAAGTAATAAGAATACAAAAACTCTAATATATTTATTAAATAAAAATATATTAATAATATAAATAATAAAAACGAGCATATAATATATAATAAGAAATAAAAAGACATGATTTTTAAAAATTCATGTCTTTTTATATATAGGAAAACTATTATTTTATATGTTTTTTAAAGTTTGAAATAATTCTTTAAAATATTGTTTAATTAGAATATATGTGTAAATTGATAAAAAGTATATCATTATAGGTTTAAGTTTTATACTTTAATTCAAATCTTATTAAAAGAAAGGTAAATTATATGAGAATATTTAAGTTTAGTAAACTTAAGAGAAAAATAATTAATATCAATAGAACAATAACATATAGTTATATAAAAGATTTTAATATAAAAGGTCAAAATATAAAATATGGTGATGATAAAAGGAATTATTATAAAATATACGAACAAGAAAATAATAAAAATAAAATCAAAGCTACAATATTTTTTGTACATGGAGGTGGTTGGTGGCATGGAAGTCCTTCCTTATATAGCGGCGTTGGGAAGTATTTTTATAAAATGGGATATACTACTATACTTGCTGGATATAGACTAGTACCATTTTATAGATATCCGTGTCAAGTAGAAGATGTATTTAAAGCTTTAAGCCATTATATTAAAAATAATCCTACTGTTAATAATATAATAGTTGCAGGATATTCAGCAGGAGGAGAATTAGCTTCTCATCTTGTATTTGATTACGAAAGACAAGAAAAATATAATATAGATCATAATATTTTAAAGGGATTTATATCTATATCTGGAGTATTAGATTTTCTTAAATGTACATCAACTTATTCTAAGATATTAATTAACAATTATGTGTATAAAGGAAAAATAGATAAAGCAAATCCAATAAATTTACTCAATAAAGAAGTTAATATACCTATAATGTGCATACATGGAGAGTGTGATTCTCTTATAGATATTAACACTTCAATTTCTTTTATAGAGAAAGTT
>NZ_DATIRC010000419.1:0-6260 GCF_035470145.1 Romboutsia sp. | reverse complement strand
AATAGATTTATTAATAATAACTATTTGCGATATAGAAAAATGCAGTTACTGTGACAAAAATTATGGATACTTATTACAGATAGATAGATTTAAATGTATACTTAAAAATCTAAAAAAACTTCTTTACCAACTTAAATGCTTACCTACTAAAGATTGTGAACTACTTTCAAAAGTTTTATGTGCTTTATTTGAAATAATAGAACTAATTCAAAACATAATATCAAAAATAAACAATATAGAATGTTTATGTAAATCTCATTTATGCTGTAAATGTGAAATCCTAGAATGTATGATTTGTATGTTAGTAGAAGAGATTGACAAACTTGAAGAACGTGTTTCTACTTTAGCACAGTTAGTATTACAAATAGCCTCTTTAAATATTATAAACTGTACTACTTGTACTACTTCAAACTTTTGTACACCTAAAAAGCGTGATTACTTAAGGAAATATTGTAAAACTTGTTATTCAGATTGTGATTGCTGTAATCAAAAAGCACCAAAATATTATAAATAAAAATAAGGCCATGTAAAAATAGTATATTATGGAGTTTATATTTGTATTGTAGAACTTTTGAAATAACTAAAGAATCTTTAAAAGAATAGATTCTTTAGATGACAATTATTGCTATAGTAATCTTAGTTTTATTTTTAAATAAAATAAAGCTAGTTTGAAAGTTAAAATAATTAAGACTTTCAAACTAGCTTTTTATTATATACTTAATTTTTCAATGTAGTTACAATTCACTTCAATATGATTTAAAAATAGTAGTAATCTTTCATAAAGTGGATGAGATTCTTGACCATATTTAAGTTCTAGGTTTTCACCTATTTCTTTAACAGTTTTTTTGCCATCAATTTGCAAAAATACATAACTGCTATATGCGTCTAATGTTACTTTTTTGTACATCGGAATTTTAAATTTTAGTTTTCTAAAAAAGCTTTGAACCTTGTGATCTTGCTTTTCAAGTATAGTTACAATTCCTTCTTTATCCACTTCATATTCAATTTCATCAGAAATCTTAAATACTATACTTAAAACTTCTTCATTATTGTTCATCAGCCTTTACCTTAGATGAAGCAATAGGTAATGTTGTAAGAACAACTAAAGCTACTAATAAGATTATTGCCATTGTATTTCCTGCAGCAAATCCAACTGGAGTAGCTGGTTTTACAACTCCTGCTACTTGTAATATGATTCCTAATAGACCTATTATAGAACCACCAGCAACAAGACCAGAAGATAAACTTACACCATTAGCAACTTTTGCTTCTTTTTCAACATCATTTTTAGAAGTCTTTTCAACGAATACACGTATTAATGCTCCAACTAATATTATAGAAGTTGTTGCTATTGGTAAGTAGAATCCTATAGCGAAAGTCATTATTGGTAAGTTTAATAAGTATAAAACAATCGCCATAAATACACCAGCTATTATCATAACCCAAGGTAATTCACCTGACATTATACCAGAAGTTAATGTTGACATTAAGTTTGCTTGAGGTAATGCAAATGGTGGGTTATCACCAGTAATTTTAAGTTGGTCTGAAAGTAATAATATTGTACCTGCAACAACAACTACACCTACTATACCAGCAATTGCAAAGTAACGTTGCATTTCATTTTTGTTACCACCAACTATATAAGTTACCTTTTGAGATTGAGTGTAACCACCAGCAACAGCTATAGCAACAACTATAAATGTACCGAATAAAAGTAATGATTTGTTATCTGCTAAATCAGTCCATCCCATTACAACAAATATTAATGTTAAGATAACTAATGATGCTATTGTCATACCAGATACTGGAAGATTTGATGTTCCTATAGTACCTGTTAAACGTCCTGCTACTATAACAAATAATAATGATAATACAAGAGACATAATTGCTCCAACAACTGCCATTACAACATTACCAGAAATTATAAATCCTGCTATAAATGCAACTACAGCACCACCTAATAATATTACCATTTGCATAGATGAACTTTCTTCAGAACCTCCAACACTTGATTTTGCATTAAGTGTTTCTTTAATAGAAGCTATTATAGTTGGTATAAGTTTTATTGCACCTATTATACCACCACAAAGCATCATACCTGCACCTATATATTTTACATAACTACCAGATATTGCATTTGCATCCATTTGATTAAGTGGAAGTGCAGGATTATTCCATACCATAGCTCCATCTGCAGCCATATCTGTAAAGTAACCTATTAAAGGTGCTATAGCGAAGTTTGATAGCATAGAACCAGCAAACATCATTAAAGATACTTCAAGTCCTACTATAAACCCAATTCCTAAAAGAAGTGGGTTAACTTCTACTTGTAATTTCCACTTATAGAACTTACTTCCAAAGTAGCTTATTACATTATTTGTTACATTTAAGAATGAACCTGTTAATATAGTAAGTGCACCACCGATTCCAAATCCAATTCCCATGTACTTCATAGAATCTCCTGCACCTTCTGAAGCAACAAGTGTTTCAGAAATAGCCATTGACTCTGGATACATAAGAGTACCATGTTCTTCAACAATTAAATAATTTTGAACAAGTGATGAAACTCCTATACCAAATAGTACTCCACCAATTCCAACAAGTACACCTTCTAAAAATGTAACTTGACTACCAATTAAAATAATAGCAGGTAAAACAAATATCATACCACTGGCAATTGATTCTCCACCACTTGCCATACCTTGAACTAAATTTTTTCCAAGAATACCTTTTTGTTTAGCAAATATTCCAAGAAATGCTGAACCTATTATAGATCCTGGAATACCAGCTGCAACTGTAAGACCAGCCTTCATACCAGAATATGCTGTAGAAGCAGCAAAAACAGTAGCTAGAATAAGTCCTATAATTAATACTGCCATGTTTCCACCTGACTTAGAGTTATCTGTTATGTAAGGTACATAATCTTTTCCAGATACTCCTCCATATGCGCCTTTCGGCAATTTTTTCTTCATTGAGTTTGTCCTCCTTTGTTTGATTAATTTCATAATACCACAAAAGAAAACATTTTTCACGAAAATTTGACAAAAAAGTAAAAGTCGTAATTTTCAGTCAAATTTAAAGTGAAAGTCGTAATTTTCAGTTAAATTTAAAGAAGAGTATATGAACCATTAATTTAATAATTTCTACTATTTATAAACCAGTCTTTTAAATGTCCGTTATTAATAGCATTAATAACGGACATTGGATTACAAAACTTCAACAGAATTTTTTGAGAATGATGTGAAGTATTGCAATTAATTTGATAATCTAGGTTTTAAAAAACATCACCTAGATAGTTATGTATTATTAAGTTATAATTATAACTATAATTATAAAGAAATGAGGGTATGAAGATGAATGGTTTAGACAGAAGAGAAGAAATTATAAATATTTTAAAAAACGCAAGTCAAGCAATAAGTGGTACAAACTTAGCTAATGAACTAAATGTCAGCAGACAACTTATAGTAGGGGATATAGCACTACTTAGAGCCGCTGGGATGGATATAATATCAACACCAAAAGGTTATATTTTAAATAATAAAGAAAGTGATGAAAATTACATAATAAGAACAATTGCATGTAGACATAGTAAAGATTTTATAAAAGATGAACTTAATTCGATAGTTGATGAAGGAGCAACAGTTGTAAATGTAATCGTTGAACATAGTGTATATGGTCAAATAACGGCAGATTTACATTTATCATCAAGACGTGATGTAAAGGAATTTATGAAAAAACTTAAAGTGGAAGATGTAAACCCTCTAGCTCAATTAACAGATGGAATACACCTTCATACTATAAAATGTAGAGATGAAGAAACGTTTGAAGAAGTAATAAAGTCTTTAAAAGAAAAGGGATATTTGTATTAAGTGATGCTTAACATCACTTAATACAAATATCCCTTATATTATATATAAATTACGTTATAATAATTGACAAGTTCTTAATTTAGTACTAAACTGTAATCATAGGTGTAAAGACACATATAATTACAGTTAATAATAGGGGGATGTAAAATGAATAATAAATTAAATACAAGAGCAGTTATATTATCTGCACTATTATGTTCTATTGGAATCATAATACCTATGTTTTCACCAATTAAAATAATATTAGAACCGGCATCATTTACATTAGCAAGTCATGTACCTATATTTATAGCTATGTTTATTTCTCCAGGGACAGCCTTATTTGTAGCATTTGGAACTACTTTAGGTTTTTTATTAGGAGGATTTCCAATTACAGTAGTATTAAGAGCTTTAAGCCATGTAGTATTTGTTAGTATCGGATCTTTTTATTTAAAGAAGAATAAAGAAGTTATTAAAAATATGAAAA
Source organism: Romboutsia sp. (assembly GCF_035470145.1). Taxonomy (GTDB): domain Bacteria; phylum Bacillota; class Clostridia; order Peptostreptococcales; family Peptostreptococcaceae; genus Romboutsia_D. The sequence continues at coordinate 1,925 of NZ_DATIRC010000419.1, read as the reverse complement.
GTTCAATGCTATATTCTTTTTTTATAGCATTAATTCATGCTATTAGTGAAGTATTAATAGTTATACCGTTTTATCTTGGATCTTCACTTTCAGCAGGATACTATGATAAAGGATTTATTGTTTCAATCCTTGGATTAGTAGGTGTTGGAACTTTAATACACAGCATGTTAGATTTTACATTGTCAGTTTATATATGGAACTTACTTCCTAAGGAAGTTGTTAAAAAGTCCATGATAAAAGCATAAAAGACATAAAGGCCTAAGATATTTTTAAATATAGTATTATAGATATAGAATATATAGTTTAATATTACTATTTATTCTATATTTTTTTTATGTAATTACTTAATACAAACCTTATCTAAGATTGTGAATGATAAATTGAGAAAGTTTGCATAAAACTAGCTATTATGATAAAATTCTAATGTTAAAACTAAAAAAGATAGGTGGATAATATGCTAAACGAAACAAAAGAATTGCTAAAAAACTTCTATGGCTTAGATGATGAAACCTTCGAATTATCAGAAGAAGTTATGGGAGAGATAAAAGATAGATTTGAAGAAATAAAAAAGATAAGAGAATATAACCAATATAAAGTATTAAAAGCTATGCAAGAAGCCAATCTAAGTGATAATCACTTTAACTGGACAACAGGATACGGATATAATGACCTTGGGCGTGAAAAAATAGAAGAAATATATGCAAAAGTATTTAATGCAGAAGACTCAATAGTTCGTCCTATAATAGTTAATGGAACTCATGCCTTAACATTATGCTTACAAGGCTTAGTTAGACCAGGAGATGAAATATTATCAGTAACTGGTAAGCCATATGACACATTAGAAGGTGTTATAGGTATAAGAGAAGAAAAAGGATGTTTAAAAGAGTTCGGTGTTACATATGATCAAGTTGATTTCTTAGAAGACGGAAATGTAGACTTAGAAGGAATCAAAGCTAAAATAAATGATAAAACAAAGCTTGTAATGATACAAAGGTCTAAGGGATATTCTTGGAGAAAATCACTTACAATTGCTGATATAAAAGAAGTTATAGATACTGTAAAAAGCATTAAACCAGAAGTTATAGTTATGGTAGACAACTGCTATGGTGAGTTTATAGAAACTCAAGAACCAACAGATGTTGGTGCTGATATAATGGCAGGATCACTTATTAAAAATCCAGGTGGAGGTCTTGCTTTAACTGGTGGATATATAGTAGGTAAGAAAGATTTAGTTGAACTAATATCATACAGATTAACTTCACCAGGAATAGGTAAAGAATGTGGTCTTACATTTGGTACTAGTAGAACTGTGCTTCAAGGATTCTTTATGGCTCCATATGTAGTAAGCCAAGCTGTAATGGGTGCAATTTATTGTGCTAGAATGTTTGAAAAATTAGGATATGAAGTACTTCCAAAGTATGATGATTTAAGAAGTGATATAATACAAATAGTGAGACTTAATAGTGCTGAGGAAGTTATAGCTTTCTGTCAAGGTATACAAGCAGCAGCTCCTGTTGATTCTTATGTAAAGCCAGTACCTTGGGCAATGCCAGGATATGATGATGAAGTTATAATGGCAGCAGGTGCTTTTATACAAGGTTCTTCTATTGAGCTAAGTGCAGATGCTCCTATAAAGCCTCCATATAATGTATACTTCCAAGGTGGACTTACATTTGATCACTCTAAGATGGGTACTTTAAAGGCTATAGAATATATGAAAAAGAATAAATAAATAGTAAATGACCTGAGATTTTATTTAAACCTCAGGTCGTTTTTTATACTCCATATTTATATAAGTCTTATTGTACTAATTCATCAGTTGAATCACTACTTACATTAGGAATAAATATACTTATTGTATTCTTAATAGTGTACAATAAGTATAGTAAATAAACGTAGGAAAGGGTAAATCGATGATATTAGAA
>NZ_DATIRC010000418.1:0-23599 GCF_035470145.1 Romboutsia sp. | reverse complement strand
TAAAGATTATGTGGTTATAATAGCAAAGAGGATACACCTGTTCCCATTCCGAACACAGAAGTTAAGCTCTTTAGCGCTGATGGTACTTGGTGGGCAACTGCCTGGGAGAGTAAGACGTAGCCACGTAATCTTTTTTTATTGTATTAATTTATTAAACTAGGATAAAATATCCTAGTTTTTTTATTTATAATGCTTTATTGTAATTTATTATTAAATAATTCATATAATAATAAATGTGTTACATATAATCAAATTCAAATTATATATTTAATTAATGTACTTATAATAATTGATAAAGTGCTTAAATATTTTTGTTTTCGTCAATATCAAAACTACATTAAAAATTGCCTTAACTTTAGTTAGGTGATTTTTAATTATATAGACGAAAAGTTATTTACTTTGGCATATTTATATTATTTATTAAGAACTTTAACTAAATCTATATGAAATTAAAGTAAACTAGTCTATAATCTTTAATATTATAAGAATTAGAGGGAAGGAATGAGATTATGCTTAAAAAATTTAATAAAGTATTAGTTGCAAATAGAGGGGAAATAGCAATAAGAATATTCAGAGCATGTTCTGAGTTAGGTATAAAAAGTGTTGGGATATATAGTAAAGAAGATAAATATGGGTTATTTAGAACAAAAGCAGATGAGTCTTATTTAATTGGAGAAGATAAAGGACCGATAGATGCATACTTAGACATAGATAGTATAATTGATTTAGCTAAGAAGAAGAATGTAGATGCGATTCACCCAGGATACGGATTCTTATCTGAAAATGCAGAATTTGTACGTAAGTGTGAAGAAAATGGAATAACATTTATAGGACCATCAGCAGAAATAATGAATATGATGGGAGATAAAATCAACTCTAAGCAGATAGCAAAAGAAGTAGGTGTTGCTACTATACCTGGTATAGATAAACCTATAAAAAGTGCAGAGGAAGCAAAGGAAATTGCAAAGGAAATTGGATATCCAGTAATGCTAAAAGCCTCTAATGGCGGTGGCGGAAGAGGTATGAGAGTTGTATATAATGAATCTGATTTAGAAATTGAGTATGAAACTGCGTGCAGTGAATCTAAAAAAGCATTTGGAGAAGATATTATATTTATTGAAAAATATATATCAAATCCAAAGCATATAGAGGTACAAATACTAGGGGATAAGCATGGAAATATAGTACATTTATATGAGAGAGATTGCTCAGTTCAAAGAAGACATCAAAAAATAATTGAATATGCACCAGCATTTTCACTAGAGGATAAATTAAGACAAAAAATATGTAATGATGCTATAAAGATTGCTAAGCATGTAGGTTATATTAATGCAGGTACATTAGAATTCTTAGTTGATGATAATGGAGGTCATTATTTTATAGAAATGAACCCAAGGGTTCAAGTAGAGCATACTGTAACAGAAATGGTTACAGGTATAGATATAGTACAAAGTCAAATCTTAATAGCTCAAGGATATAGATTAGATAGTGAAGAAATAAATATAAAGTCACAAGAGGATGTTCAGATAAGAGGATATTCAATACAATGTAGAATAACAACTGAAGATCCAAAGAATAAATTTATGCCAGATACAGGTAAAATTCAAGTTTATAGAACAGGTTCAGGATTTGGTATAAGATTAGATGGTGGAAATGGTTTTACAGGAGCAAATATAAGTCCATACTATGATAGTTTATTAGTAAAGACTATATCTTGGGACAGAACATTTACAGGAGCGATAAATAAAACTATAAGATCGATAAAAGAGTTTAGAGTTAGAGGAGTTAAAACAAATATAGGGTTTTTAGTAAATGTATTAAATAATCCTATATTTACAGAAGGAAAATGTAGTACTAAGTTCATAGATGAGAATCCAGAACTATTTGAAATAAGAGAAAGTAAGGATAGAGGAACAAAGTTACTTCAATTCATAGGAAACGTAGTAGTAAATGAAAATAAATGTAATGAAAAACCTTTATTTGATACACTATATAATCCTAAATTAGATAAAAATTTAATAGGTGTAGAGGGTAGTAGAGATCTATTCAATAAATTAGGAAAAGAAAAATATATAGAGACTATAAAAAGTGAAAAAAAATTACTTCTAACAGATACTACAATGAGAGATGCTCATCAATCATTACTTGCAACTAGACTTAGAACATATGATTTGCTGAAAGTAGCACAACCTACTAATGAATATATGAAAGATTTATTCTCTCTTGAAATGTGGGGAGGAGCTACTTATGATGTTGCATATAGATTTTTAAATGAGTCTCCTTGGCTTAGATTACAAAAGCTAAGAGAAGCAATACCAAATATAATGTTCCAAATGTTATTTAGAGCTTCTAATGGAGTAGGATATAAGAATTATCCTGATAATGTAATAGAATCATTCATAAAAGAATCGGCTGATAAAGGTATAGATGTATTTAGAATATTTGATTCTTTAAACTGGATTGAAAATATGAAGCCATCCATATCAGCAGCACTTGATACAGGTAAAATAGTGGAAGCTAGTATATGTTATACAGGAGACATATTAGATAAAACAAAGACTAAGTATAATTTAGATTATTATGTAAAAATGGCTCAAGAATTAGAGAGTTTAGGTTCAGATATTATATGTATAAAAGATATGGCAGGATTACTTAAACCATATGCTGCATATAGCCTTATAAAAGAATTAAAGAAAAATGTGAGTACTCCAATACATTTACACACACATGATACTAGTGGTAATGGTATAGCTACATGTTTGATGGCATCGGAAGCTGGTGTAGATATTGTAGATGGTGCACTAGAGACTATGGCAGGCTTAACAAGTCAACCATCGCTAAATGCTATTGTAGAGGCGCTTAAAAATACAGAAAGAGATACAAATATAGATTTATATGGATATGAAGAAGTAGGAAACTATTATAAAGATTTAAGAAGAGTATATTCTAAATTTGAAAGTGACTTATGTAATCCTTCTGCGGAAATTTATAAGTATGAGATACCAGGAGGACAATATACAAACCTAAAACCTCAAGCAGATAGTTTAGGGTTGGCTAATAAATTTGACCAAGTAAAAAAAATGTATAAAGAAGCAAATGATATCTTAGGAGATATCATAAAAGTTACTCCATCGTCTAAGGTAGTAGGAGATTTAGCTATATTTATGACTAAGAATAAATTAACTAAAGAAAATATAGTAAAAGAAGGAGAAAAATTATCTTTCCCAGATTCTGTGCTGGATTATTGTAGAGGAATGATAGGTCAGCCAGAGGGAGGAATACCAAAAGATATACAAAGAGTCGTATTAAAAGGAGAACAGCCTATAGATGTAAGACCTGGAACTCTAATTCCAAAAGAAGATTTTGAAAGTGTTAAAAAATATTTGGATGAAAAGTTTAACATGAATACGAATATAAGAAATATATTAAGTTACACTTTATACCCAAAAGTATATGAGGATTATTTAAAACATTTACAATTATATAATGATATATCGAAACTTGAAAGTCATGTATATTTCTATGGATTGAACAAAGGTGAAGAATGTGAAGTTGAGATAGAGGAAGGGAAAATATTAACTATAAAATTAGTAGATATAGGCGATGTTAAGGAAAATGGAAATAGAACTATATCATTTGAACTAAACGGTATGATAAGAGAAATAGAAATAAAAGATAATAATTATTCAGGCAACATAAAAGATACAGTTAAGGCAGATATGGATGATCCTCTACAAATTGGAGCAAGTATACCTGGAAAAGTAGTTAAGATTTTAGTTAAAGAAGTCGATGAAGTAAAACAAAATCAGCCATTAATAGTAATTGAAGCCATGAAGATGGAAACTATAATAGTAGCAAAAACAGAGGGTACAATTAAATCAATAAAAGTAGCTCAAGATGAATTAGTTGGAGACAAACAACTACTAATGATGATGAAAAAATAAAATAAATATAAAAAATACTCTAGATATCAAATATATATCTAGAGTATTTTTATATACTAATCGTAAGACGTGCTAACATGTTAATCAAAGAACAATATTATTTGGTAGTATTAAATAATAAAAAATATTTAAAATAAAATTACAACAATATTAAGGCAATAAATGGAATTATATATAGATTGATGAATATATATTTATAAATATAAAAAATTTCTTATATAATTTATATATTTATAATTGAAATTCTTATATTACATAAACTTGTTATAGAGGAAGAGTACTATTAGATGTAGAATTACCTATTAAGAAAACTTCTTAAATAGGTATAAATATTGTTTAAAGGAGTTATTTCTTAGGAAATAATTATATTAACACATTCACGATAAGCTTTGGATAAAATATTTAATATTAAGTTTGAATTTGTAGCAACTGTTAATAATACTAATAAGTAATTTATTTTTAAATTCTATTCAAGACTTACATTTTACGAGTCAGAATAGAATTTAAGTAAAATACATATTGTATTAAAAATAGATTTATAAAACTACAAAATAAAAAGCAAATCGCGGGAATGTTGTATCAGTATAACCACGTCGCCACCACCTGCAGTTACAAAAGAAAAAGTTACAGTCTTATTAATAGAAAATTATCAATAAAGATTAATTAAGTAAGATAATGTAATATCTAAATTTTGTATAAATTTTAAAAGGTAGGTGCTTATATGAAAGTCTATGATAACAATATGTTAAGAAATATAACAGTATTAGGTCACAGTGGGTGTGGAAAAACAAATCTAATCGAAGCTATAGCTTACACATCAAATCTAACTAAAAAAATACCTAGAATAACAGATAAAATAAACATGACATATAGCATGGCACTAATACCAGTAGAGTATAATAATTATAAGTATAATTTATTAGATACTCCAGGATATTTTGATTTTAGTGGAGAAGTTATATCATCTCTTAGTGCAAGTGATGCAGCTGTAATAGTAATAGATGCAACAACTGATATTCAAGTTGGTACAGAAAAGTCTTTAGAATTAACTAATAATATTCCTAAAATAATGTTTATAAACAAGATAGATAATGAAAAAGCTAGATATAAAGATACTTTAGCTAGGCTAAGAGAAAAATATGGTAATAAAATAGTTCCTATGATTATACCTATATATAAAGATAAAGAGTTTGCTAAACTATATAATGTATTTGAAAATATAGATGGTTTAGAAGGAGAATTTAAAGATGAAGCTATGCGTATAAAGGAATCCTTAATGGAACTTATAGCTGAAACGGATGATGAAATACTAGATAAGTATTTTAATGGAGAAGAGTTAAGTCCACAAGATATTCAAAAAGGTATAACAATAGGAATGCAAAGAGGAGATATTATACCTGTGATATGTGGATCTACAATAAATAATATAGGAACAGTAGAAATATTAGAAGCAGTATCATTATATTTAGAACCTAAATATAATGATTTAGAGAGTACATTTAAGGGTCAAATATTTAAAACAGTAGTTGATCCATTTATAGGAAAGATATCTTATTTAAAAGTTACACAAGGAGAAATTAATAAGGATACAGAAATATTTAATATAAATAAATCAATGAAAGATAAAATATATAATTTATATACTATGAAAAATAATGAGCTTGTAGAAATAGATAAAGCTAAATGTGGAGATATAGTTATAATAACTAAAGTAAATTCTTTACAAACAGGAGACACAGTATCTTTAGATAAAGATGAAGAAATTTTAGAAGACTTAGGCCTTCCTAAACCTCAGATATACTATGCTGTACTTCCTAAGAATAAAGGTGATGAAGAAAAAGTAGGAGCAGCTTTGAATAAAATTACCGAGGAAGATCCAACTATAAATTGGTATAGAAATTCTGAAACGAAGCAAGCTCTTGTAGGGGGTCAAGGAGAATTACACATAAACAATGTTAAGAATAAGATGAAAGAAAAATTTGGCGTAGACGTAGATTTAGATGACTTAAAGGTTGCTTATAGAGAAACTATAAAAGGATTTGCTGATGTTCAAGGTAAGCATAAGAAACAATCTGGAGGTCATGGACAATATGGAGATGTTAAAATAAAATTTGAAAGAAGTGCAAATGATTTTGAGTTTTCAGAAGAAATATTTGGAGGGTCTGTTCCTAAGCAATATATACCTGCTGTAGAAAAAGGGTTAAAAGATTCTATGGTAAAAGGGATATTGGCAGGATTCCCTGTTACAAATATAAAAGCAACGCTTTATGATGGTTCATATCATGATGTGGATTCTTCAGAAATGGCATTTAAACTAGCTGCAAGTGCTGCATTTAAGAAAGGAATGGAACAAGCACAATCCGTTTTATTAGAGCCTATAATGAAATTAAAAATAACTATTCCAGAAGAGTATATGGGAGATGTTATGGGTGACATCAATAAGAGAAGAGGTAAGATACTGGGAATGGAACCAGATGATAAGGGCAAACAAGTAATATATGCTCAAGCACCTCAAGCTGAAACATTTAGATATGCTATAGATTTAAGAGCCATGACGCAAGGACGAGGATATTTTGAGATGGAATTAGAAAAGTATGAAGAAGTTCCAAATCAGATAGCTCAAAAAATAATAGAGTGCGCAAATAATAAATAAACAATAAAGGCTCTGGATATTTAAATCTAGAGCCTTGTTAAATTATAGAAACAATATAAATAAAAATATAAATTTTAAAGTGTAACTTTAATAGAAAAAATGCATATACATTATATACTAACTATAAATTTTACAACATTTATAAAATTGACATATCGGTTTAAATAAAAGAGAGGAGGAGATGTGATGTATTTTAATAGGTTTACTCAAAGAGCTAAAAAAGCAATAGATTTAAGTTTAGAAGCTGCTCAGAAATTAGGTCATAAGGTTGTAGGAAGTGAACATCTATTGTTAGGACTTATAAAGGAAAAGGAAGGTATAGCAGCAAAAGTTTTATTAAAATTGGGACTGACGGAAGAGTTACTAGAGGCAAAGATAATAGAGATAGAAGGGAAAGCAGACATACCAGTAATTGATATAGCATTGAGTCCCAGAAGTAAACAAATATTAGAACTTTCTGGAATGTTTGCAAACAAACTAAAAACAAATTATATAGGGACAGAGCACATATTACTTGCTATAGTTCAAGAAGGTGAAGGAATAGGTATTAAAATATTAAATGCGGAAGGAATCGATGAAAGAACAATCGTACAACTAATAATTGACATGATGGGGCTAGATGAAGACTCTAGCAAAAGAGAACCTGAAGTTAAGTATCCCAAAAAGATTCAAGAAGGTTCAGTTAAATTACTAGAAAAATACGGCAGAAATCTTACTCAGTATGCATCTCAAAATAAAATTGATCCAGTAATAGGCAGAGAAAAGGAAATAGAAAGAGTAATACAAATATTAAGCAGAAGAACAAAAAATAATCCTGTTTTAATTGGAGATCCAGGAGTTGGGAAAACATCTATAGCAGAGGGATTAGCGATTAATATAGCAACAGGTAATGTTTCGGAAACTCTTAGAAATAAAATATTGTATACATTAGATATGGGAGCTATGTTAGCTGGAGCTAAATATAGAGGTGAATTTGAAGAAAGAATAAAGCAGGTTGTAGATGAAGTGATTAAAAATGGAAATATAATTTTATTTATAGATGAATTGCATACAATAATAGGTGCTGGAGCTACTGGAGAAAGTACAATAGATGCTTCTAATATACTAAAGCCAGTGTTGGCTAGAGGTGAAATACAGGTGGTAGGAGCAACAACTATAGATGACTATAGAAAGCATGTAGAAAAAGATTCTGCTTTAGAGAGAAGATTTCAACCAGTTATGGTAACTGAACCTACTAAAGAGGATACAATACGAATTTTAAAAGGTCTTAGAGATAAATATGAAGCACATCATAAAGTTAATATAAGTGATGAAGCTATAAAGGCAGCTGTAGACTTATCTGTCAGATACATCACAGACAGGTACTTACCAGACAAAGCAATAGATTTAATTGATGAAGCTGCTTCAAAAGTTAGATTAAGAAAAAGCACTCCTTCATCTGAAATAAAAGGATTAGAGGAAGAAATTCAAAGTATAAGTAAAGAAAAGGAAGAAGCCGTTGTATACCAAGATTTTGAAAAAGCAGCAAAAATAAGAGATGAACAAGAACATCTAAAAAAACAATTAGAAGAGGTAAAGAATCAATGGAATAAAATGTCTAAATATACAGATATAGTTGATGCAGAAGTGATAGCGGAAGTTGTAGAGCTATGGACAGGTATACCCGTAAATAAAATAGTAGAAGAAGAATCAGACAGGTTGCTAAGGTTGGAAGAAATACTACATGATAGAGTCATAGGTCAAGAACAAGCAATTAAAGCTATTTCTATGGCGATAAGAAGATCAAGAGCAGGTCTTAAAGATCCAAATAGACCAATAGGTTCATTTTTATTTTTAGGGCCAACAGGAGTAGGAAAAACAGAATTATCTAAAGCTTTAGCAGAAGCTCAATTTGGAGATGAAAATCAAATAATAAGAATAGATATGTCTGAGTATATGGAGAAGCATGCTGTATCAAGACTTATAGGTTCTCCTCCTGGATATATAGGGCATGATGAAGGAGGTCAATTAACTGAAAAGGTTAGAAGAAATCCATATTCAGTTGTGTTATTTGATGAAATAGAAAAAGCTCATTCGGATGTATTCAATATTTTACTACAGATACTAGATGATGGAAGACTTACAGATTCAAAAGGAAGAACTGTAGACTTTAAGAATACTATAGTTATAATGACTTCAAATGTTGGAGCAACTACAATAAATAAGCAAAAAATATTAGGATTCTCTATTAGTAAAGATGAGGAACAAGAAGCTAAAACAAATTATGAAAAAATGAAAAACAATATAATGGCTGAATTAAAACAAAAATTCAGACCAGAATTTTTAAATAGAATAGACGATATAATAGTATTCCACTCACTAGTAGAATCTCATATAACTCAAATAGTAAGGTTAATGACTCGTGATGTAATCCAAAGACTAAAAGAAATGAACATAAATCTAGAAATTAGTGAAGAAGCTATAAAATTAATCTTAAAATCAGGATTTGATTTAGAATATGGGGCAAGACCACTTAAAAGAGCAATACAAAAGGAATTAGAAGACCAATTATCTGAAGCTATATTGAGAGGTGATGTAAAAAAAGGAAGTAGTGTTATAGCAGAACTAGAAGATAATAAGATAGTATTTAAGTGTAAATAGTAGTAATATATAAGAAGGGGAGTTAATCTCCCCTTCTTATATTTAAAGTAGATTTAATTTTAATAATTTTACATAATATACCATAAATATGTTAATATGATATAGAAATACAGGAATTAAGGGTGATCTAATAATGGCAAAAATAAAAACAAAGTATGTATGCCAAGAATGTGGATATGAAACATCTAAATGGCTTGGTAAGTGTCCTGAATGTACAAAATGGAATACATTTGTAGAAGAGATAGAACAAAAAGGATTAAAAAAAGATGTATTTATTATAGATAAATCATCTTCTAAACCAATAAGTATAAATTCTATACAAACTAGAGAAGAAGAGAGATTCTCAACAGGTATAAATGAGTTAGATAGAGTATTAGGAGGTGGAATTGTAAAAGGTTCTTTAGTACTTGTAGGAGGAGATCCTGGTATAGGTAAATCAACTCTTTTAATACAAGTTTCAAGTAATGTTGCTAATTCGGGGAAAAGAGTACTTTATATATCAGGAGAAGAATCAGAATCTCAAATAAAAATGAGGGCTCAAAGATTAGGAATTAATTCCGATAATATATATATATTTGCAGAAAATAACTTAAGTATTATAGAATCTCAATTAGAAAGTATAGATCCGCAACTTATAATACTAGACTCTATTCAAACTGTATATAGTCCAGAAATATCTTCAGCTCCGGGTACAGTAAGTCAAATTAAAGAAGGAACTTCGAAATTTATGAAAATATCTAAGAAAATGGGTATATCAACCTTCGTAGTTGGACATGTAACTAAAGAGGGGTCATTAGCTGGACCTAAATTATTAGAGCATATGGTTGACACTGTCTTATATTTTGAAGGTGAAAGGTACAATACATATAGACTGGTTAGAGCTGTAAAAAATAGATTCGGATCTACTAATGAGCTTGGCGTATTTGAGATGAGAGATTTAGGATTAGTTGAGTTAGAAAATCCATCAAAAATACTTATATCAGAAAAGCCTAAAGATGTAGCTGGATCAGTAATAATATCTACAGTAGAAGGAACTAGGCCCATGTTACTAGAATTACAAGCATTAGTATCCCCAACAAGTTTTGGAATTCCAAAGAGAACTGCAACCGGTGTAGATTATAATAGAGTATCTATGCTTTTAGCAGTTTTAGAAAAACGTGTTGGATTACAAATTCAAAATCAAGACGTGTACCTAAATATAGTAGGAGGTATAAAAATAAATGAACCTTCTATAGACTTAGGTATAATTATAGCTGTAGCGTCTAGTTTTAGAAACATAAATGTAGATGAAAAAATAGTAGTCACAGGTGAAGTAGGATTAACTGGAGAAGTAAGGGCTGTTAGCTATATAGAAAAAAGAATTGCTGAATGTAAGAAGTTAGGATTTACGAAGATGATAATTCCAAGAAGTAATTATGAAGTAGTAAAAGAAGTTAAAGGAATAGAAATATGGCCAGTTGATAATTTGAGACAAGCTATAAATATAGTGCTGGGGGGTAATAAATAATAATGGAATATATCTTAAACAATAAAGATGTGTTACATGCACTAAAAATGATATCTCCTGGAAGTCCACTAAGACAAGGACTAGAAAATGTCTTAAAAGCCAAAACAGGGGGACTTATAGTTATTGCAAATAGTGATGACATAATGAAAGTAGTAGATGGCGGATTTAGTATAAATGCAGAATATTCACCAGCATATTTGTATGAATTAGCTAAAATGGATGGAGCTATAGTAATTAGCCAAGATGTAAAGAAAATACTATTTGCAAATGCACAACTTATACCAGATTATTCTATCCCTACGTCAGAAACGGGAACAAGGCATAGAACAGCTGAAAGAGTAGCTAAACAAACAGAAGCAATAGTAATAGCTATTTCTCAAAGAAGAAATGTAATAACTGTTTATACAGCAGACCAAAAGTATATATTAGAAGAAATATCAAAAATATTTACAAAAGCAAATCAAGCTCTTCAAACTTTAGAAAAGTATAAATCTGTACTAGATCAAGCTGTAATAAACTTGAATGCATTAGAGTTTAATGATTTAGTGACTATATATGATGTAGCGCTTGTAATTCAAAAAATAGAAATGGTAATGAGAATTACTAATATAATTGAAAAGTATATAATAGAATTAGGAAAAGAAGGTACACTAGTTAGTATGCAGCTAGAAGAATTAATGGGAACTACTAGGATTGATCAAAGACTAATATTTAAGGATTATAGTAGGCAAAATATAGATATACTGGAATTTAAGAAAAAAATAAAAGATCTTTCTTCAGAAGAGCTGATAGATTTACAAAATATGGCTAAATTATTGGGCTATAGTGGATTCTCAGAGAACATGGATATGGAGATAAGACCTAGAGGATATAGGATTCTTAATAAAATACATAGACTACCATCCACAATTATAGATAATTTAGTTAATTATTTTGGGAACTTCCATGAAATATTAAAGGCTTCTATTGAAGATTTAGATGATGTTGAAGGTATAGGTGAAATTAGAGCAACATATATTAAAAATGGACTTATAAAAATGGAACAATTGGTATTATTAGATAGACATATATAACATGTTTTACTACTTTATTCTTGAATGTTTTAAGTATTATGGATTATAATAAAAAAATATTAAGTATATAACTAGGGGGTGAAGAATTGATACAAAAAATAACAAGGATTGTGACAGGGATACTTGGATTTACTCTAGGTATAACTACATATGCTGCATTAATTAAGCAATTTCCAGTGCTTACATTTGGAACAGATGTATATGATATAATAGCATCTGTGTCAGTAGGGATAATAATAGGGCTTATATTCTACGCAATAGAGCCTTGGATTATAAATAAATTTAAAGATATTGCTAAGATTATGGATAAAGAAATATCTAAATATCCTCAAACAGATATACTATTGGGATCTATAGGTCTTATAGTAGGATTTGTTATAGCTTACTTAGTAAGTGGATTAATAAGTTCAATTCCAATAGTAGGAGCATTATTATCATTTTTCACATATGGATTTATGGGTTACTTAGGAATTAGAGTAGCTCTTAAAAGTAAAGATGATTTGTTTAATTTAAATAAGCTAAGCAGACTATCAACATCAATAAAAGAAAAAGGAACTAAAAAGGACATTAAAGGTATACCGCCTAAAGTACTAGACACTAGTGTAATAATAGACGGTAGGATAGCTGATATATGCAAAACAGGTTTTATTGAAGGAAAACTTGTTATACCAGAATTTGTACTAGATGAGCTAAGGCATATAGCAGATTCTTCTGATGATTTAAAGAGAGTTAGAGGAAGAAGAGGTTTGGACATATTAAATATAATTAAAGAAGAATTGCAAATAGAGGTTGAAATAAGTAAAACAGATTTTGATGATATATCAGAAGTTGATAGCAAACTTTTAAAATTAGCGAAAGTTTTAAATGGTAAAGTAGTTACTAATGATTACAACCTTAATAAAGTTGCTCAAGTTCAAGGTGTTGAGGTTTTAAATATTAACGAATTAGCCAATGCTGTTAAACCAGTTGCAATACCAGGAGAGGAAATGATAGTGCAAGTAGTTAAAGAAGGTAAAGAGCACAGTCAAGGGATTGCATATTTAGATGATGGAACAATGATAGTCGTAGACGGAGGAAAAAAACATATGGGTGAAACTATAAGAGTATTAGTTACATCAGTTTTACAAACTCCAGCAGGAAGAATGATATTTGGAAAGCCTAAAAATTAATATATATATAAAGTCTTCGTATTTTCGAAGGCTTTTTATATACACAAAAATTTATTAATATGATTTAATTTGATTATAGAAAAAGTTTAAATATAATTTGAATACATAGTCTATAAAGAGGTGAATATATGAACGGCGTTGTTATAGTAGCTGCAGGTAGTGGAAGTAGAATGAAAATGGGAATAAATAAGCAATTTATAAAACTTAATGATAAAGAAATAATTGCTTATACAATTGAAAAATTCTATAAAAATTATAATATACAAGATATAGTAGTGGTAATAAAAAAAGAAGAAGTAGAATTTTTTAATAAAGAAATAATAGATAAATATAAATTTAAAAATGTAAAAATAGCTTTTGGTGGTAATGAAAGACAAGATTCTGTTTATAATGGATTAAAATCACTAGATAGTAAATGTGATATTGTATTAATACATGATGGTGCAAGACCTTTTGTTTCTGAAGAAACGGTAAATAAGTCTATACAAGAAGCGCAAAAGTATAAAGCTGTAGTTGTAGGAGTGCCCGTAAAGGATACAATAAAAGTAGTAAATGATAATAATGACATAATAGATACACCAGATAGAAGTAAGTTATGGGCAGTGCAAACGCCTCAAACCTTTGACTATAACATATTATTAAAGTCTTATGAGGATGCATTTAAGCATGATTTTTATGGGACAGATGATGCTATGTTAGTAGAACGTATAGGATATAAAGTAAAGATAATAGAAGGGTCATATAATAATATAAAAATCACCACAAAAGAAGACTTAAATATAGGAGCTCAAATATTAAAAGTTAAAAATCAATAGGAGGATAAACATGAGAGTTGGATTAGGATATGATGTTCATAAATTAGTTGAAGGAAGAAAGTTAATCATAGGCGGAGTAGATGTTCCACATGAAACTGGATTATTAGGTCATTCAGATGCAGATGTATTAGTACATGCTGTAATGGATTCTATATTAGGAGCATTAGCATTAGGTGATATAGGTAAACACTTCCCAGATACAGATGAAAAATATAAAGGTTCTGATAGTATAAAATTATTAGAATTTGTTTATAATTTAATAAGAGGCAAAGGGTATAGCATAGGAAATATAGATTGTACAATAATAGCGCAAAGCCCTAAAATGTCACCTTATATTGAAACAATGAGAAATAATATATCTAAAGCTTTAAATACAGATATAAACAATATAAATGTTAAAGCAACTACAGAAGAAGGCCTTGGGTTTACAGGGACTAAGCAAGGAATTGCAGCTCAAAGTATATGTTTATTATTTAAAGTTGACAACTAATATTAAATAATATATTATTATTTACAAGAATAAAATAGAAAAAAATAGTAAACTTATTTAATAAAATGTATATAATGAATAAAAAGAAAAAGCGATGATAAAGAAATAGTAAAAGGTGAAATCTTTACAGAGAGGAAACGGTGCTGAGAGTTTCCAAGAAGAAATCTTTGAACCAATCTTTTAGCATAAAAGCGTTAAAAAGTTTTTACGGTAGGGACCGTTATATCCCCTAAAGAGAGTCTTATGACTAACTAGAGTGGTACCGCGGAAATTTAACCTTTCGTCTCTATACTATGTATAGAGATGAAAGGTTTTTTTATTTATAAAAAAATAAAAATATAAAAAATATAGGAGGAAAAATAATATGAAAATGTCAAAAATGTTAATGCCAACATTAAGAGAAGTTCCAGCGGATGCGGAAATAACAAGCCATCAGCTAATGCTAAGAGCAGGAATGATAAAGAAAATGTCATCAGGGATATATAATCAATTACCAATGGGGTTAAGAGTTTTCAAAAAAATAGAAGACATAATAAGGGAAGAATTAGAAAAGAAAGGTTGTCAAGAAATACTATGTGCAGGACTAATACCAGCAGAACTTTGGAAAGAGTCAGGTAGATGGGATGTAATGGGAGCTGAAATGTTTAGATTAAAAGATAGAACTCAAAGAGATTACTGTCTTGGACCAACACACGAGGAAGTATTCACTGATATAATAAGACAAGAAATAACTTCATATAAGCAACTTCCATTAAATATATATCAAATACAAGTTAAGTACAGAGACGAAAGAAGACCAAGATTTGGTGTTATGAGAACTAAGACCTTCACAATGAAAGATGCATACAGTTTTGATGTGGATGAAGCTGGATTAGATAAGTCATATCAAGATATGTATGATGCATATAGAAGTATATTTGAAAGATGTGGACTAGAAAATAGTCCAGTTCAAGCAGACTCAGGTGCTATAGGTGGATCTACTTCAGCAGAATTTATGGTTAAGTCTCCAGTTGGAGAAGACGAAATAGTATTCTGTGCTGAATGTGACTATGCAGCTAATATAGAAAAAGCTGAGTCAGTGAGTGCAGTTTTACCAAAAGAAGAAATGAAAGAATTAAATCCAGTTCATACTCCAGGTGTAACTACAATAGAACAATTAGAAGAATTCTTTGGAGTAACAGCTGATAAGCTTGCTAAAACTTTAATATATGAAGCTGATGGAAAAACAGTAGTAGTTTTAGTAAGAGGAGATAGAGAAGTTAATGAAGTAAAAGTATGCAATGCTATAGGTGAGGTTATAGAATTTGATCTTGCAAGAGAAGAAGTAGTAAGAGAGTTAACTAATGCAGAGGTAGGATTTGCTGGTCCAATAGGAATGAAAGCAGATTATATATTCATAGATAAAGAAGTAGCAGAACAAAGTAATATAGGTGTAGGTGGAAACAAAACTGATTACCACATACAAAATGCTAACTTTGGAAGAGATTTTGAAGGGGTAGTAGGAGATTTTAGAAGTGTTCAAGAAGGAGATAAGTGTATATGTTGTGGCGCTTCATTAGAAATAGCTAGAGGTGTAGAGGTTGGACATATATTCAAATTAGGAACAAAGTACTCTGAATCTATGGGTGCGAATTTCATAGATAAAGATGGTAAGAGTAAGCCAATAGTTATGGGATGCTATGGAATAGGGGTTGAAAGAACGGCAGCAGCTATAATAGAACAGCATAATGACGAAAATGGTATAATGTGGCCATTATCTGTAGCACCATATCACTTAGTAGTTGTACCAGTAAATATAAAGAAAGAAGAACAAATGGAAGCTGCTGAAAAGTTATACAATGAATTACAATCTATGGGTGTAGAGGTTTTATTAGATGATAGAGATGAGAGAGTTGGAGTTAAATTTAAGGATAGTGAGTTAATAGGTATACCAATGAGAATCACTGTAGGTAAAGATATTACAGATGGTAAAGTTGAATTTAAATTAAGAGACCAATCAGATAAAGAATTAGTAAGTTTAGAGGATATAAAAGCAAGAGTTGAAGTTGAGTTTACAAAGAATAACGTAAAGTTAGGATAGTTTTAAATATTAAATAGTATATATAATCCACTGACTTATTAACATTTACAGTAAAAATGTGGATATATATACTATTTTAATTATGTTTAAAATAAGGTTATCCACAGTAAAATAAAAGGAATATAGTAATAAAATATAGTGTTTTTATACTAATTGGATAAAATAAGATTACAAGATGTACATTATTTTGATATTATAAATAAGTATGATTAATATAGGAGGTAGCAAGATGAGCGTAAGAGTAAGATTTGCTCCAAGTCCAACAGGATTTGTTCACATAGGTAGTTTAAGAACAGCTTTATACAACTATTTATTTGCAAAGAAAATGGGCGGAGAGTACATATTAAGAGTAGAAGATACAGACCAAACAAGATTAGTAGAAGGTGCAATAGAAAACATGCTTACTGGCATGGCTTGGGGTGGAGTTAACCACAGCGAAGGTGTTGTATTAGATGAGAATGGAAACATAACTCAAAAAGGTGAATATGGTCCATATATACAATCAGAAAGACTAGATATATACAAGGATTATATAAAGCAATTATTAGATAATGGACAAGCATATTACTGTTTCTGTACTAAAGAAAGACTTGATGAAGTAAGAGAAAAACAAAAAGAAGCTGGAGAAACTCCAAGATATGATGGTAACTGTAGAGAGCTTACGAAAGAAGAAATTGAAGCTAAAATAGCAGCTGGTGCCCCTTATGTTATAAGATTGAGATTACCAGAAAATCATGTTATAAAATTCACTGACTTAGTTAGAGGAGAAACAGAATTCAATACTAATGATTTAGATGATCAAGTTTTAATAAAAACAGATGGATTCCCAACTTATCACTTTGCAGTTGTAGTTGATGATCACTTAATGAAAATAACTCATGTTATAAGAGGAGAAGAATGGGTTTCTTCAACTCCAAAGCATGTTTACTTATATGAAGCATTTGGATGGGAAGCTCCAACATTTGTACATTTACCAAATATACTTAACAAAGAAAAGAAAAAGTTAAGTAAGAGACATGGTGATGTAGCTGTTGAAGATTTCAAGAAAAAAGGATATTTACCAGAAGGATTAATAAATTATGTTGCATTAGTTGGATGGTCTCCAGAAGACAACCAAGAAATATTTACTATGGAAGAATTAGAGAAAGCTTTCTCTGTAGAAAGAGTATCTAAGAGTGGCGGAGTATTCGATACGGAAAAATTAAACTGGGTAAACCAACACTACGTAAAAGATGCTGATGATGCATATTTAACGGATTTAGCATTACCGTTCTTAATTGAAGCAGGATTCATAACAGAAGAAGAAGCTACTATTAAGTATGATTTCTTAAAAGGTATGGTATCAGTACTTAAAGAAAAATTACAATATGTAAAAGAAATAACGGAGCATGCTAACATATTCTTTGGAAATGAAGTTAAATTAGAAACTGAAGAATGTAGAGAATTCTTAAACTTAGAGCATATGCCAACTCTAATAAACGCATTATTATCTAAGATAGAAGATGCAGAAATAGTAGAGGAAGCATTTGTAAAGGCTATGTTCAAAGAAATACAAAAAGAACACGGAATAAAAGGTAAAAACTTATTTATGGGTTCTAGAATAGTATTAACTGGACAAATGCATGGACCAGATTTACCAAAAACTATGGAAGTATTAGGAAAAGAAAATTGTTTATCTAGAATAGCTTACGTAAAAAATAATGTTTTATAATATAAAAGTCCACCTATTTTAAGGTGGACTTTTTAATTTGAAAATTTAATATTTATTTTAGGGTATATAAGATTTGTTATATTTTATCATTAATTAGTGAATTAAACTTTTGTGTAGTTTTTTGATGAAAATATTTACAGATGTAAGTGAAGGAATTTAGATCAATAAATGTAATATATTAACACAGTGCAAAATATTGGTTAGAAAAATAACATTATAAATATAATAGATTAAGTTTTGTTTTAATATAAGGGGGGTAATTATGTATAGTAGTATAGATGATGTAAAAAAAGAACTAAGAGAATTATGCAGTGAGTATGTACATATACTTGAAAAGTTAAAAAAAGAAGAAATAATAACTAAAGAGACTTTTGAAGCATGTAGTTCAAATAAAGTTTCATTTTTAGAAGAATAATCCAATAATATTTTAGAATATAGATTTTTTTTAAAATTCGAAGGACATAATAGTAATACTATTAATTATAAGCATTTTAAACTATAATATATTATATAACATTTATGTCAAGATATAACAATCAGTGAGGTGATGAGTGTGAAATTATATAATACATTAACTAGAACAAAAGAGGAATTTGTTCCGTTAGAAAAGGGAAAGGTAAAAATGTATGTATGTGGTCCAACTGTATATAACTACATTCATATAGGAAATGCAAGACCATTTATAATATTTGATACTTTAAGAAGATATTTAGAGTATAGAGGTTACGATGTTACATATGTACAAAACTTTACAGATGTTGACGATAAAATAATAAAAAGAGGACATGAAGAACAAATATCTCCAGAAGAAGTTGCAAATAAGTATATAGATGAATATTTTGTAGATGCAGATGGATTAGGTATAAAGAGAGCAGATGTTCATCCTAGAGTAACAGACAACATACAACAGATAATAGATTTTGTTAAGGAATTAGAGAAAAAGGGATATGCATATGAGGTAAATGGAGATGTTTACTTTGATACCAAGAAATTTGAAGGATACGGAAAGCTTTCTAAGCAAAAACAAGATGAATTAGAAGCAGGAGCAAGAATAGAAGTAAATGATCAAAAAAGACATCCAATGGACTTTGTACTTTGGAAGTCAAAGAAAGAAGGAGAACCAGGATGGGGTAGTCCGTGGGGAGAAGGTAGACCAGGATGGCATATAGAATGTTCAGTGATGTCTAATAGATATCTAGGAGAAACTATAGACATACATGCTGGAGGGCAAGATTTAGCATTCCCACACCATGAAAATGAAATTGCACAAAGTGAAGCTAAAAGTGGAAAAGTATTCTCAAATTACTGGGTACATAATGGATACATAAACATAAATAACGAAAAAATGAGTAAATCAAAAGGAAACTTTTTTACAGTGAGAGATATATCAAAATTATATGATTTAGAAATAGTTAGATTCTTTATGTTATCAGCTCATTATAGAAATCCAGTTAATTTTAGTGATGAAATGCTTACACAAGCTAAAGCAGGGCTTGAGAGAATATATAATGCAAAAGAAAAGCTAGAGTTTACTATTGATAATTTACAAGAAGCATCTATAACAGACGATGAAAAAACTCTTGTGGGAGAATTAGATAGCTATAGAACTAAATTTATAAATGCTATGGAAGATGACTTAAACACAGCAGATGCAGTAAGCGTTATATTTGAATTATCTAAATTTATAAATTCTAATGTAAGTGAAAAATCTTCTTTAGGATTTGCTAAAAAATGCTTAGATGAGTTCAATGAATTAACTAGTGTATTAAATATAGCAAATAAGAAAAATGATGATATGTTAGAAGAAGAAATAGAGAATTTAATACAAAAAAGAGTAGATGCTAAAAAGAATAAGGACTTCAAATTAGCAGATGATATAAGACAAGAATTATTAGATAAAGGTATAATATTAGAAGATACTAGACAAGGAACTAAGTGGAAAAGAGCATAATTATGAATAGAACAGAATTAATTACGATGTCTCCTTTAGTGTTAGCATATATAGGTGATACGGTATATGAAACGCATATAAGAGAGTATTTAATAAAGCAAAATATAAATAGAAAAGTTAATGATCTTCATAAATCAGCAGTAAAGTATGTTAAAGCAAAATCTCAAGCAACTATAATGCATGAAATTGAAGAACAACTGACGGAAGAAGAACTAAGGATTTATAAAAGAGGAAGAAATCAAAAATCACATACTTCTCCGAAAAATGCAGATATAATAGATTATAAGCAAGCAACAGGATTTGAAGCTTTAGTAGGATATTTATATTTAGGAAATGAACATGAAAGACTTGAGTATATAATTGCTGAAGGAATAAAAATAATAGAAAAAAATATGTAGTATAAAAAAGTATTGTTTTTAATAAGCAATACTTTTTCATGTATTATAAATTATTAAATATTCATTAAAATAGTCCAGAATTAAATTATAAATAATGTTATTTTTATTTGATAAATTGTAGGTGAATCCTACATACGAAATTTTTATGTCTAAGCTATAAATTCTATTATAACTAAGGTATAATAGAATTTATAAATTATTAAATGGGAGGTTGTTAGGGTATGAAAGTAAAATTATTAGCTTATACACCAGAGCCAGAAAAAGTTATATCTATGGCTGCTAAACTATGTTATTCACCTGTTGGAGTCGAAGAAATAGAGGGGAATTTAACAGAAGAAAGTGTACATAAATTCTTAAATATGTTAATAAATATGGGGCATGAATCACCATTAGAACATGTTTCATTCACTTTTGCAGTAGAGGGAATTTCTAGAGCATGTTCGCATCAAATAGTTAGACATCGTATAGCTAGTTATTCACAACAAAGTCAAAGGTATGTTAAGTTAGATCAATTTGAGTATATAATTCCTCAGGAAATAAATGAAATAGAAGAAGCTAGAGAACTATTTATAGATTCAATGAAAAAAGATCAAGAAGTATATGATAAGTTAGTAGATATATTATTTGAAAAACACTATAATAATTTAATAAAATCTGGAAAAAATGAAAAAGAGGCTAAAGGACAAGCTGAGAAAAAAGCAATAGAAGATGCTAGATATGTATTCCCGAATGCCTGTGAGACAAAAATGGTATTCACTATGAATACAAGAAGTTTATATAATTTCTTAGACCATAGATGTTGTGAAAGAGCGCAATGGGAAATAAGAGAACTAGCAATAGAAATGTTAAGACAATTAAAACAAGTGGCTCCGATACTATTTAAAAATAGTGGACCAAATTGTGTTAAAGGATCTTGCCCGGAAGGAAACATGACATGTGGAAATATACTTCAGGTAAGAGAAAAATTTGAGAATTTGTAGGCGGTGGCAGAATTGGCAAGTATAGAAGGAAGAAATCCCGTAATAGAGGCAATAAAAAATGATAGAGAAATAGATAAAATAATGATATCAAACTCTGCTAAAGAGGGCTCTATCAAAAAAATAATAGGAATGGCTAAAGAAAAAAACATAGTAATTCAATATGTAGATAAACATAAATTAGATGAAATAAGCACTAGTCATTCACATCAAGGCGTAATAGCTCAAGTAAGTGAACATAAATACTGGGAATTAGAGGACTTAATAGAAAGTGTTAAAGAAAAAGGTGAAGATCCATTCTTTATTATATTAGATGAGATAACAGATCCTCACAACCTTGGAACTATAATAAGAACAGCGGATGCAGTAGGAGCTCATGGTGTAATAATACCTAAAAGAAGATCAGTACATATAACTCCAGTTGTAGTTAAAGCTTCAGCAGGTGCAATAGAGTACGTACCCGTTTGTAAAGTAACCAATATAGTAAATACAATAAAAAAATTAAAAGAAGAAGGACTATGGATAGCTGCAGCAGATATGGATGGACAAGTTTTCTATGAACAAAACCTTACAGGAGCATTAGGCCTAGTAATAGGAAGTGAAGGTTTTGGAATATCTAGGTTAGTTAAACAAAACTGTGATTTTACAGTTAAAATGCCTATGATAGGAAATGTAACTTCATTAAATGCATCGGTAGCAGGTGGAATTCTTCTTTATGAAATATTTAAGCAAAGATCAGGTGTAAAATAACCTAATGAGAAGAAAAATACAAAGCTACTTAATAGTAGATGGTTACAATATCATAAATGCGTGGGATGAGCTAAAAGATATAGCGAAGTCAGATTTAGAAGATGCTAGAGAGAAACTAATAGATGTTATTATTGAATATGCTGAGTTCACTGGAAGAAAAGCTATAATAGTATTTGATGCATACAATGTTAAAAATAGCAGAGAAACCGTGGAGGATAGAAAGTATATAACGGTCGTTTATACAAGAGAGCATCAAACGGCAGATAGTTACATAGAGAAGTTTATTACCCTATTATCTAAATATGATGATATTAAAGTTGCCACTAATGATTATGCAGAGCAACAAATAATATTAGGAAAAGGAGCAACTAGAATATCATCGAGAGAGTTAAAATTAGACTTAGATCAAGCAAAAAAGAGAATGAAAGAGAAAAATAGTAGCAATGAAAAAAAAATTCAGCGAAATTGGTTAGAAGAAAGGTTAGATAAAGAAACATTGTCGAAACTTGAGAACATTCGTAGAATGCATTGAAACTACTAGATTTATTAGTCTATAATATAGCTATGAAAATGTTTTTATGGGGGAGATATACATGTTAGTAGCTAATAATAAAGGGTATGAGTTCATAGATAACTCTAAACAAGATGAGTATGACATAGTATTAAAAGCAAGTGATGGGGATAAAATAGCTTTAGAATATATTATTAAAAAATATAAAAATTTTGTAAAAGCGAAGGCGAAATCATATTTTTTAATAGGCGCAGATAAAGAAGACATAATCCAAGAAGGTATGATAGGGCTTTATAAAGCAGTTAGAGATTTTGATGGCAATAAGACTAATTCGTTTAAATGTTTTGCTGAAATATGCATAACTAGACAAATAATAACGGCAATAAAAACGGCCACAAGGCAAAAACATATACCGCTTAATTCGTATGTATCTTTAAATAAGCCTATATATGATGAAGAATCAGATAGGACACTTTTAGATATTATAGCTACAAGTATAGTAACTGATCCGGAAGAGCTTATAATTAGCAAAGAAGAGTTAAAACATATTGAATCAAAAATGAACGAACTATTAAGTGACCTAGAGCAAGAGGTGCTAGAATTATATCTAAATGGGAAATCATATCAGTATATAGCGGACAGGCTTAAAAGGGACGTAAAATCAATAGATAATGCTCTTCAGAGAGTTAAGAGAAAATTAGAAAAACATCTTGAAAACAGAAATGATTAATAGTAAAATACATACCATAAGCTTATTATAAGCATATTAATTTATAACATTAAAAAACAGGAGGTATTTCAAAATGGCTAAAGCTAAATTTGAAAGAAATAAACCACACGTTAATATAGGAACAATAGGTCACGTTGACCACGGTAAAACTACATTAACTGCTGCAATAACTAAAACATTATTCGACAGATATCAATTAG
>NZ_DATIRC010000417.1:0-6262 GCF_035470145.1 Romboutsia sp. | reverse complement strand
GAGTTTTTAGATTTTTATGAGGAAAATGAAGATGAAATCTACGATAAAGAACAACGGGTATTTACAAATTGGTTTTATAACTGTTGGATAAAAGCGGGTGGGCAAAATTTCAAACTACCATCATATTTTGTTTTTCATGATGATGACAAATCTTTCAATTTAAAGGAAAACAAATGGATTTCTGATGATAATAAATGGGAGTAAAAATATTTATCTAATATAGCCAAATCTTAAAATATATACAAATAATTCATAATTCTTTAAGCACTTAATAAAATATAGGTGGTTTTTGTTATGTTCAAAAAAACATCTGTTTTAGTGTACATTTTGTTAATCTATAAGTTTTGATATAATATAGATGAATAGAAATTTGTGGGGGGGTAACTATATTATGGAAAAATTAAATAAAATAATAAAAATAATAAGTCTAACTTTTATTATATTAGGACTGGTTATTTTTACTGTAGTTATTACCATAGGA
This sequence comes from Romboutsia sp., assembly GCF_035470145.1. Lineage (GTDB taxonomy): Bacteria > Bacillota > Clostridia > Peptostreptococcales > Peptostreptococcaceae > Romboutsia_D. The sequence goes on along the minus strand of NZ_DATIRC010000417.1, from coordinate 5,781 downwards.
AGAACTAATGAATCATTACAACCAACATTAACAAGACTGGTTCAAATATATCTCTATTGTACGATGCTTTTAACTATAATTAATGGTTTATTAGGATACATAGGTAGAAAAAAATAGATAAATTTAAAAATAACAAATACAAAAAAGATAAAGCTAACTTAAGCACTTACTAGGTAGATGCTTTTATTGTGCTCAAATAAACATCTGTTTTAATGGACAACTATTAAGCATTAATTCTGATACAATTAAATTAACAATTGTTAAGCATTGATATAAAAAAGGTGGTGGAGTTAGCATTGACAATTATGATTTATTATATTTTAATTTTTGTTGCAACTTTAGCAACGATAATCTCTATAGCTATAGGGGGGACATATACAATTAAAGGCATTTTAGGAATTATATTTGCAATTTCTTGTATTTTAAGGTGTAAATCAGAAAATAGAAATATAGCTGTAAATCTAGCATACTGGATATCAAGTATAATTATAGTATCCTCTTTTGTTTTAGAACAATTTCTTAAATAAATAGTAATGTTCCAAAAAACATATCTTATAGTGAACAGTAATAATAGATACATTAAAATTAAATAACTGTAATTAATTCAAGAGTAAGATGTTCAAGAAATTAGATTAATATTTTTATGTACAGACATAAAGGTATCAAAACTTTGTTTCATAAATGTTTAAATAAAAATACAAGAGGGTATAACCATATTAGATAAAAACTTAAGAGGAGGACGTAAATATGATAAGAGTATGCCCATATTGTTCAAATGTTGATGTAAATAAATTAAAAGAAATAGCTGGAGAAGAAAATGTTAAAACAGGATGTATAGGTGCTTGTAGATCATTTTCTAAAGAAGCAGTCGCAAAAATAGATAAAGAACTTGTAATAAAGCAAAGTGAAGAAGAGTTATTTAAATTATGTAAAAAGTAAGTGATAAAGTGACCTATAAATTTATAGGTCATTTTTATATGTAAGTTTATACAAAATAAACCAAACACAGTAAGAAGGAATTTTAAAAATATTACAGAATAATATAAAATATTACATTAAATTAAAAACAATACTTGTGAGGTGCGATATGGAAGATGTTTGTAGAAAATTCTCAAAATACTTTGATTTTAAAGATATGCTAAGTAAATATAATATTTACAAATATATTGTTTTTATACTTTGTTTACCATTTATTTTCTACATAAGAAAAGTAAATTATCTATTATCTCATAGTATTATTGAAACATTAGATACAGCTATATGTTTTAGTCTTGTTATTACTGTTATTAATTCTTATAAAATGTCAAAAAATAATTATTTTCTTTTTTTAGGTATTGTATTTGGATTTGTTTCTCTTTTTAATTTTCTACATGGTGTTACTTACATAGATATTATATATAACGGGAAAGAATCAATAAATATATCATTACAATTAAGTACAGCATTTAGACTTGTAGAAGTATTATCAATATTAATATCTTTTATTTTTTTATATAAAAATTTTAACAAAGATGTAGTAGGTTATTTTTATATATTTCTTTCTTTGTTTTTATTGTACATAATTTTTTTTACAAACTATTTTCCTACATGCTTTATTACTGGTTTAGGTAATACTAAATTTTACGTTCAATGTGAGTACATGTCGATTTTATGTATGTTATTAGCTACTATACTTTTTGTTAAAAATAAAAAGCATTTTAGTAAAACAACAGTATTTTACATGAGTGCATACTTAATATTATCAATGCTAGTAAGATATATGTTCGTTGTTAATAACTCAATTTACAATGACTTTAATGTATTAATCCACATCTTAAAATTTATATGCTATTACTTTTTGTACAAAGCTTTAGTTGAAAATGTAATAAAAAATCCTTTAAATGCTCTTTTCAATGATTTAAATAATAAAAATATAGAACTTGAATTGAAAACTATAGAATTAGAAAAAACTATTTCTAAATTAAATGAAGAAAAACTTAAAGTTGAAAAAATTAATGAAGAACTTAAGGTTAGTAAAAATAATTATAAAAAGCTTATAGAGTTTTTACCAGATGCAGTTATTTTTAGACATAATTACAAAATTGTATATGCAAATGCAGCTGCTGTTAAACTATTCGGAGCAAAAGATAAACAACAATTATTAGGAAAAACTCCTTTTGAATTGACTCATGGAGATTACTTAGATGATTTGACTAAAAAGCTAGAAGATCAAAAAAATGGTATTACACCTACTGTTAATTTTGGAGAATATAAATTGATTTCACTTGATGGAAAAATAAAAGATGCTGAATTTAAAAGTACTTGCTTAGAACCAAAAGAAGATAATTATTATTTGAGTGTGATTTATGATAATTTGGAAAGAAAAAAAGCTGAGAAAGCTATAAAATTATTAAATGAAGCTAAAGAAAATGAAAAGCTTAAAACAGAGTTTTTTGCTAATTTATCACATGAAATTAGAACCCCAATAAATGTAATTTATAGTGCGCTTCAAGTATTAGAGCTAAATTCTAAGGATGAATTTACAAAAAAATACAATGCAATAATAAAGCAGAATTGTTGTAGACTTTTAAGACTAGTTAATAATATAATTGATTCTACTAAAATAGATGATGGATTTTTAAAATTAAACCTAACATGTAATAACATAGTATCAGTAGTAGAAAATATTGGTTTATCTGTTTCTAATTACATAGAGTTACACGATATGACTTTGATATTTGATACAGACGTAGAAGAAAAATATTTAAACTTTGATTTAGATGCTATTGAGAGAATAATTCTTAATCTAATTTCTAATGCTGTTAAGTTTAGGCGTGAAAATGGTACTATAAATATTAATATTTTCGATAAAGGAAATAGCATAATTATATGTGTAAAAGACGATGGTATAGGCATTTCTGCTGAACAACAGAGTTTTATTTTTGAAAAATTTAAACAAGTTGACAAGTCTTTTACAAGAAATACAGAAGGAAGTGGAATTGGTTTATCTCTTGTAAAGTCTTTAGTTGAGCTACATAAAGGAACTATAACACTAAAAAGTAAAGAAGGTGTAGGTAGTGAATTTATTATTGAATTACCTATATTTGCAGTATCTCAACATTGTGTTAAAAATAATGATGAAATTTTTCAAAGTAATATAATTGAAAAAATAAATATTGAATTCTCAGATATATATTTGTAGAATGGTTTTAAAAAAACTTGATACAATACAATACTATATAAAGTTATAATACAGGGGCGTTTATACCTTAGAAGAGAATCTCTTCTAAGGTATTTTTATTATATAATATAGTTAAATGAACTAATTAATATATAAGTAAGAGGTGAATTAAATGTTTAAAAGTATTTTGTACATTGATGAAATAAAAGAAGACAGTTTTAATTTAGTAGGAGGCAAAGGATACAACTTAGGAAAAATGATTCAAAATAAATTTCCTGTACCAAATGGATTTTGTATAACAACTTTAGCTTTTAGTGAATTTATCAAAAATATAAAAAATGAAAATGTATTTATAGACTTAGAAAATACAAACTTTGATGACTTAAATAACATAGATAAACTATGTTTCAAGATAAGAAAACTAATAACCTCTAAACTTATTGATGAAAATTTAGAAAATGAAATAAACATAGCATTAAATAAAATAGGGAAAGAAAAATTCTATGCAGTTCGTTCAAGTGCAACAGCAGAAGATTTAGAAAATATGTCCTTTGCAGGACAGCAAGATACATATTTAAATACACAAGGTATAAATTGTATAAAAGAAAATATAAAAAAATGCTGGGCATCTCTTTACACACAACGTGCAGTAATTTATAGAAAGAAAAATAAAATAAAAGAAGAAGATGTATCTATATGTGTAGTTATACAAGAAATGATAGATGCTAAAAAGTCTGGAATTATGTTTAGTGCAGATCCATTAACTAATAGTTATAATAACATTACAATTGATGCAGGATTTGGATTAGGGGAAGCTTTGGTAAGTGGACTTATAACACCAGATTTATATAAGTATCATAAAGTAGAAAATAAAATTATTTATAAAGAGGTAAATAAAAAAGAAATAGCAATTTATAGGAATAAGGGTGGAGGTACACAACAAGTTATCTTAGATGAAAATCAAAAAACTACACAAGTATTATCAGATAATGAAATAAAGCAATTATCTAATATGGCAAAAGATATAGAAACTTATTACAACTCTCCTCAAGATATTGAATGGGCAATTAACGAAGAGGGCAAGATTTATATATTACAAAGCAGACCTATAACTTCTCTATATCCAAAAATAAATAAAATAGATAATGAAGAAAGAATTTATATATCATTTAACCATATTCAAGTAATGACAGATCCTATAAGACCTTTAGGAATAGATTTGTTCAAAAACATACTACCTTTTGTATCAGTACAAGACGCAGGAGGAAGGATATATATTGATATAACACCAGTAATTAAGCTTCCAATAAGAAATAAAATAATAGAGAAATTAATACCTAATGTAGATTTTTTAATGGCAGATGCTTTAAAAAATTATGTTGATAAATATAGCATAAGCAAAAAATTACCTTCAACAAAAGTAATCAAACAAGTAAAAAATGTAGTGTTACCAGTAATAAAAACAAGTAGAAAAAATTATAAAGAAAATATTAAACCAGATAGCCAAGCTATAGTAAAAAAATTTATAAAACACTTTACAGTTGATATAGACAATGAGATAAATAAAAGTGAAAGTTTAATAGAAAAAATTAAAAAAATTCAAGAGATAGGACCAAGTATGTTTCCATCTGTGTTACAAAACATAATGCCATATATTGCACCAGGAATAATAAGCTATAAGAAGTTATTACCTCTTTTAGAGAAAAATAATATAGATACAAATTTGTGCGAAAAAGTTGTAAGCGGAATAGAAGGAAACATAACTACAGAAATGGGGCTAATGGTAGGGGATTTATCTGACTCAATAAGAAATGATACTTATTTAATAAAAATATTAGAAACAAATCCTAAAAATGCTCATAAAAAAATAATTCAACAAAGTGAAGACAATGTAAGAAAAATTTTTGAAAAATTCTTGAGTATATATGGTATGAGAGGTATTAAAGAAATAGATTTTACTAATGAAAGATATATTGAAGATTTTACACCAATAAGCATAAGTGTATTAAATAATATAAAAACATTAAAAGAAAAGGAACATAGAGAAAATTATAATAAGCTAATAGCAGAGTCTATAATAAGTGAAAATAAAATTTTAAAAACTCTAAAGGAAAAAGGAAATAAAAGAGATTTAGATAAAGCTCAAAATTATATAAAAAATATAAGATGTTTTTTATCAATGAGAGAACATGGTAAATATGCGCTTATGAAGATTTTTAATATATTTAGAAATGTATTTAAAGAAGTAGGTGAGCATTTAGAGGAAAAGATGTTATTAGATTCAAAAGAAGATATTTATTATTTAACAATAGACGAAATAAAAGATATATTATTAAATAAAAAAAATTATAAAAAAGTTATAGATAGTAGAAAAGAAGCTTATGAACTTTATGAAAAATTAACACCTCCAAGAGTTATTAATAGTGATGGAGAAATTTTCAAAGGTAATTATAATAAAGGCGATATACCAAAAGATGCGCTGGTTGCAACATCTGTTTCTTGTGGAATTTATGAAGGATATGCAAGAGTAATATTAAATCCTACAGATGATAATCTTAAAAAAGGAGAAATACTTGTTACAAAATTTACAGATCCAGGTTGGACACCACTTTTTATAAATG
>NZ_DATIRC010000416.1:0-22611 GCF_035470145.1 Romboutsia sp. | reverse complement strand
TAAAATATTCACTAAGCATGCTAGAGCAATAGCAGTTGCAGCTAAAGAAGGTGGAGGAAATCCAGACTATAATGCAACATTAAAAACAGCTATAGAAAAAGCTAAAGCTGATAACATGCCTAATGACAACATAGACAGAGCAGTAGCTAAAGGAGCTGGAGCTGGAGCTAACGAAAACTATGAAACTATAGTTTATGAAGGATACGGACCGGGTGGAGTTGCTGTTATAGTTGAAACTTTAACTGACAATAAAAATAGAACAGCTGGGAATGTAAGATATTACTTTGATAAAAATGGTGGTAACTTAGGGACTAGTGGATGTGTATCATTTATGTTCGATAATAAAGGACAAATATTAATAGAAGCATCAGATGATGTATCTGAAGATGAATTAATGGAGGTTGCTTTAGAAGCTGGAGCAGAAGATTTCATAACAGAAGAAGATGGATATGAAGTAGTAACAGCACCAGAAGATTTTTCAGCAGTTAGAGACGAATTACAAGCTAAAGGATATGAATTTATATCTGCAGATGTTAAATTAATACCTCAAACTACTACTGAATTAACAGAGGAAGAACAATTAAAGTTCATGAACAAATTAGTAGATATGCTTGAAGATGATGATGATGTTCAAAACATATACCACAATTGGGAAATAGCTGAATAATTTATATAAAATAAAGAGAGTATCGATTGATGCTCTCTTTATTTATTAAAGCATATGTATTTAGATTATTATCTTATTTACACTTAAAGCTAGAGCAATATGTTTCAGAGGAAAGATTTGCTTTTGAAGAACCTGCAGTTACAGCTATATTATTAAGTGCACATATAGAACCAGCGTTGTGAGTACAAGTTTTCACATTACACCCAATGAATGAACATGGCCCACCATCATTAGTGTTATTAGTTAAATTGCTATAGTTAGCGCCATCTAAAAATGAACTACAACAAGTATGTGTGCTAGTACGAGATTTCTTACCATTTATAGATATTTTGTTTGAATAACATAGCCCACTATCATTGTGAGCACAATTAATTACATTACAGTTTATACTAGACATGATGTTACCTCCTAACAAATATTATATTCATTAAGGAGTATCTCCTAAACCAAAAAAAATATATCATTATTATCATAAAAATTTTAAAATGAGAAAAATGAGGAAAATAATATATTTCCCTCAGATAGAAATACAAATGCCTATGGTATAAAAAATTAATTTAAATATTTAAATAAAGAATTAAAATTATCTTCACTCATAAGCACTTTTGCAACTAATGTAGAAGATGATGGATAGCTTTTAATTGGTGCCCAAATTTTAAATAATTCTTTTTCATAGTCATTAATTGTGTATTTTTCACCAATACTTATTTTTTCCTCAATTGAAGATGTAAAATCCCTTATTTTTAAAAAATCTTCTAAAGTAAGTTCATAAAATACAGATGCTTTATGCTGAGGTTGTTTTAAAAATAGTATATTTTGCTTAAACTCTAAAAAATCAATTCTATCGTAAACCAATCTAACGTATGAACTCAAAACATCACCTCCAAAGTGAAAATTTAAAATGATATTATATAATATGTATAAAAACTGATTAATGGGATAAAAATTCAAATATAATAATTACTAAAAACTACCTAAATTGTATAAAAAAATATGCTATGGAGAAAATACTATGTAGAAGGAGGTATTTTTATGTTTGAAAAAAAAGACCCATTTGACTGGAAGCCGCCACTCTTAATTTTAACAGGAGTTGTTGTATTAAGTGGTGGAATTTATCTAGGTATAAAGACTACAAATATAGAAGATAAACAAGTTAATGTAGAACATAAAACTGAACAACAGGTTGAAAAATCAAAAGAAGTATTTGAGCTTAGTAAAGATTGTGAAATCTGGGTACATAAGAAAAATGAAGACGGAAGTGACTCAGGTAAGTCACCTATGATGATAGGTACAATTGATAAGGTTTTATTAGACAAGAGTGAAGACGAAATAGTAGCTTATTTAAAAGATAAATATCCAGATAGAGAAATAGAGAGTTTAGGTAAATATGAAATAGTATTATCAGAAGTAAAACCAACCAATGATCCTTCAAAAAGCAATAAATATTCTTTAGAAGAAGATGAGGAATTTATAGGACTTTATAGATATGATAGCAATGGTAATAGAGAACTAGTGGAAAAGACGCAAATAAGAATAGACTCCCTTCCAAAAAAAGTTCAAGAAGAAGTTCAAAAAGGCATTATAGTAAACAGTGAAGATGAAGCATATATTAAGCTTGAAAACTTTGGAAGTTAATGATTATGAAAACAACCCCTTTTGTAGAGGTTGTTTTTTGTTGTATAGAAAAACTTATGATATAATGTATTAGAACATAAGTTTTGTATGTACGGTGCAAATTTCACAGGAGGAATAAAAACTTGATAATATTAGGGATAGACCCAGGAATAGCAATAGTAGGGTTTGGAATAATAGAATATAAGAATTCTAAATTTAGAGTAATAGATTATGGTGCAGTAACAACACCTGCACATATGGATATGCTAAAAAGATTAGAACTTGTTTATAAGGGCATTGACCTTATTATAAAAAAATATAACATAGATGAAATAGGTATAGAAGAGTTGTTTTTTAACAAAAATGTTAAAACAGCAATTACAGTAGCTCAAGCTAGAGGAGTTACTATGCTTGCCTGTACGCACAATGGTAAGCCAGTATATGAATATACACCTCTTCAAGTTAAGCAAGGGGTGGTAGGTTACGGAAGAGCTCAAAAAGCACAAGTTCAGCAGATGGTTACATCATTTTTAAATTTAAAACAAGTTCCAAAACCAGATGATGTAGCAGACGCACTAGCAGTAGCTATTTGTCATGCACATGCTAATAAATTAGAAAAAACATTAAAAAACATAGGGGGAAAATATGTATAGTTATATAAAAGGAATCATTGAAGAAATTCATTTAGATAGTATAGTGATAGAAAATAATAATATAGGATACAAAATAAATGTATCATCAAATACAATAAAAGATTTACAAATGGGAAATATGGCTAAAATATATACAAAGCTAATTGTAAGAGAAGATGATATGAGCCTTTGTGGATTTTCAACTAAAGAAGAAATGCAGATGTTTGAGTTACTAACATCTGTATCAAAAATAGGACCTAAAGTAGGTCTAGGAATACTATCATTTGCATCGCCAGGACAGCTGGGAGCGTATATTTTAAGTGAGGATATCGTGAAGCTTTCAAAAGCACCTGGTGTAGGTAAGAAAACCGCGGAAAGAATAGTTCTAGAATTAAAAGATAAAGTAGACAAGAATAATATTGAATTTGAGCCAAATTTACTTAGTCAAGCTCCAATAGCTGTATCAAATGATGAAGCTGTAGATGCTTTAATAGCACTTGGATATTCATCACAAGAAGCTAAAGAAGCGGTTGATAAATGTAAAAAAGATGGACTTAATACAGAAGATATAATAAAAAAATCTTTGACTTATATAATGAGCAAATCATTGAGATAGTGTAAAAAACAAAAAATCTAGGGGGGAATTTGAATGCATGATTTTGAAGATGAAAATAGGATAATTACATCTACAATGAAAAATGAAGATGTTGATATAGAAAATAGTCTAAGACCTAAGTCATTAGATGATTATTTGGGACAAGAAAAAGCTAAAGAACAACTTAAAATATTTATAGAAGCAGCAAAATCTAGAAATGAACAATTAGACCATGTTCTTTTATACGGACCACCAGGGCTTGGAAAAACGACGTTGTCAAGTATAATAGCAAATGAAATGGGTGTTAACTTAAGAATAACATCAGGTCCTGCAATTGAAAGAGCAGGAGACTTAGCAGCTATACTTACTAATTTAAACGAAAATGATGTTTTATTTATAGATGAAATACACCGCATAAATAGAAGTGTTGAAGAAGTATTATATCCTGCGATGGAAGACTTTTGTTTAGATATAATAATAGGTAAAGGACCATCAGCTAGAAGTATAAGATTAGATTTACCTAAATTCACACTAATAGGTGCGACCACTAGAGCTGGAATGCTTACAAATCCGTTAAGAGATAGATTTGGAGTTATTTGTAAACTAGATTATTACACAGTGGAAGAATTAACTAAAATAGTAATGAGATCCGCTGAAATACTAGGCGCTGAAATTGAAATAGGTGGAGCAACAGAGATTGCAAGGCGTTCGAGAGGAACACCAAGAATAGCAAATAGACTGTTAAAAAGAGTTAGAGATTATGCTCAAGTAAGAGCTAATGGGGACATAACTAATGAAGTTGCAGATAAAGCATTAGAGCTTTTAGGTGTAGATAGCTTAGGTTTAGATTATGTAGATGAGAAGTTATTAATGACTATAATAGAAAAATTTAGAGGTGGACCTGTAGGCTTAGATACCCTAGCTGCATCTATAGGTGAAGATAGAAATACTATTGAAGATGTTTACGAACCTTATCTATTGCAATTAGGTTTTATAAATAGAGGACCAAGAGGTAGAATAGCAATGCCATTGGCTTATGAGCATTTAAAGATGCCATATCCTAATAAATAAAAATATAGAAAAATTGTACATTTTTTGTTATTATGATAACTGTATAAATTTTTGGAAAGGAAGTTGAAATTGAAAACAAGTGACTTTTACTTTGACCTACCAGAAGAATTAATTGCTCAAGTTCCTATAAAAGATAGATCTAGTTCTAAATTAATGGTTCTAGATAAAGAAACTGGAAATATAGAGCATAAAATCTTTAAAGATGTAATAAATTATTTAAATCCAGGAGATTGTTTAGTACTTAATAATACTAGGGTTATACCTGCTAGATTAATAGGTGAAAAGCAAGATACTGGAGGTAAAATAGAATTTTTATTATTAAAAAGAACAGAAGAAGATACTTGGCAAGCATTAGTTAAGCCAGGAAAAAGAGCTAAAATTGGCACTAAATTCTCCTTTGGAAACGGAAAATTAATAGGAGAAGTAGTAGGATTGGCAGAAGAAGGATCTAGAATAATAAAATTCCATTATGAAGGAATTTTTGAAGAGGTTTTAGATGAGTTAGGAAATATGCCACTACCACCGTATATAACAGAAAGATTAGAAGAAAGAGAAAGATATCAAACAGTTTATTCTAAGCATAGTGGTTCAGCTGCAGCTCCAACTGCAGGATTACACTTTACAGAAGAGTTATTACAGCAAATAAGAGATAAGGGTGTAGATGTTGCATTTGTAACACTACATGTTGGACTTGGAACTTTTAGACCTGTTAAAGTAGATGATGTATTAAATCATGAAATGCATTCTGAATATTATATGGTTGATAAAGAGGCAGCTGATAAAATAAATAAAGCTAAAACTAATGGGAAAAAAGTAATATGTGTTGGGACTACAAGTTGTAGAACTGTAGAATCAGCAAGTAGAGAAGATGGAACTATAAAAGAATGTAGTGGATGGACAAATATATTCATTTATCCTAGTTATAACTTCAAAATAGTAGATATACTTATAACTAATTTCCATTTACCGGAGTCTACATTAATAATGTTAGTAAGTGCTCTTTGTGGCAAAGAAAATGCACTTAATGCTTATGATATAGCAGTAAAGGAACGATATAGATTTTTCAGTTTTGGAGATGCCATGATTATAAAATAGGGGGAAATAATGAAAAATTTAGATAAAAATAATTTGTCATTGAGAATAGCTTATATTTTTGAATCAATTTTGGCAATGGTAGTTTTAATTGCGGTATTTTTAGGGACTTTAGATGTTTTAAGAATGATATGGAAGGCTTATATAGTTGAATTTCATACGCCTGTCCAATATAGTCAACTTAATGATATATTAGGGCAAATATTACTTTTAGTAATAGCAGTAGAACTAGTAGTAATGCTATCGCTTCATATACCAGGAGCACTTTTAGAAGTTTTACTATATGCTATAGCAAGGAAAATGCTATTACTTCCTAAAAGTGAAGGGATGGCAGATGTTTTAATTGGGGTAATAGCTATAGCGGGATTATTTGCTATTAGAAAATATTTAATAAGTAGTGATAAGAGTACAATGAATGTAACAAGTATTCATTACGAGGATTGAGAAGAAGGACAATCATGTGAATCATGTGAATAAAAATTTAGAAGAAGAAAAATTAAAATATTGTATATAAGGAGACAAAATATGAGTGCAATAAGATATGAACTTATAAAAACATGTAAGCAAAGTGGAGCAAGATTAGGAAGATTACATACTCCGCATGGAGTTATAGAAACGCCTATATTCATGCCTGTTGGAACTCAAGCAACAGTAAAATCAATGACACCGGAAGAATTAAAAGAAATAGGATCTCAAATAATATTAAGTAATACATATCATTTATATATGAGACCAGGTCATGATTTAGTTAAAGAAGCTGGTGGACTTCATAAATTTATGAATTGGGACAAACCAATACTTACAGATAGTGGAGGATTCCAAGTATTCAGTCTTGGGCCACTTAGAAAAATAACTGAAGAAGGTGTTCACTTTAGATCTCACATAGATGGCTCAAAGCACTTTATAAGTCCTGAAAAAGCTGTGGAAATACAAAATGCTCTAGGTTCAGATATAATGATGGCATTTGATGAATGTGCTCCATATCCAGCAGATAGAGAATATGTTAAAAATTCTTTAGAAAGAACGACAAGATGGTTAAAGAGATGTAAAGAAGCTCATAAAAATACTGAAAAACAAGCTTTATTTGGTATAATTCAAGGTGGTATGTACAAAGATTTAAGAGAGCAATCAGCTAAAGAAATTTTAGAATTAGACTTACCAGGATACGCAGTAGGTGGGCTTAGTGTTGGAGAGCCAAAGCATTTAATGTATGAAGTGTTAGATTATACAGTGCCTTTAATGCCAGAAAACAAGCCAAGATATTTAATGGGTGTAGGAAGTCCTGATGACTTAGTAGAAGGTGTCATAAGAGGTATAGATATGTTTGACTGTGTGTTACCAACTCGTATAGCAAGAAATGGTACAGCTATGACAAGTGAAGGTAAAGTAGTAGTTAGAAATGCGAAATATGCTAGAGACTTTGGACCACTTGATCCTAACTGTGATTGCTACTGCTGTAGAAATTATTCAAGAGCTTATATAAGACATTTAGTTAAAGCAAATGAAATATTAGCTTCAAGATTAATAACTACTCATAACTTATATTTCTTATTAGAGCTAATGAAGCAAGTAAGACAAGCTATAATGGAAGATAGATTATTAGACTTTAGAGTAGAATTTTTCAAAAAATATGGATATGATTTATAGAATATTTACTATTAATTATAATTATTTTAATATATACTAATTAGTGTAATAGTAAATACATAAACTATAATTTTCGAAGGAGTGAAAATCATGGGAAATACACAACAGATGATAATGGGAATAGCTATGTGGGCGGCAGTATTTGCAGTATTCTACTTCCTATTAATAAGACCTCAAAAGAAAAAAGAAAAGCAGTTAAAAGAAATGAGAGAAGCTTTAGCAGTTGGAGATAAAGTAACGACTTTAGGTGGTATAATAGCTACTGTTGCAAAGGTTGAAGAAACATTTGTGGTATTAGAATTAGGTCCAAACAGAAATAAAGTTCCATTTGAAAAGTGGGCTATAGGTACTGTTGAACCAAAAAAACAATCAGTTGAATAATTTGTAATTTAGATACCTTCCCTCGAATATAAATATATTAATGAGGGGAGGTGTTTTTATGGAAAAATCTAATCATATTTTTAAAGGATTAGGATATGCATACATATTAACGTTAGTTACATTACTTATATACAACTTAATACTTACATTTACTAGCGTATCAGGGAGCAGTATTGCCATGGCATCATCGTTTATAACTACTATATCATCAGCGTTTGGTGGATTTTATGCTTCAAAACATATAAAAGAAAAAGGGCTTATATACGGTCTTTTAGTAGGATTAATGTATATAGTATGCCTTATATTAATAGTATTTTTAGCTAAAGATCAATTTGCATTTGAAATTGATATGCTATATAAAGTATTATTAGTATCTCTATCTGGTGGTATCGGAGGGGTTTTAGGTGTAAACTTTAAATAGAAGTTTTACATATGGAAATTATATGATATAATCAATAGGGAAAATTTAACTAGGAGGTAGTCAAAATGGAAAAGAAGCATGTAAAAACTTTATCTAAAGCTACTTTAAAGAACAGCGCTGAAAAAGGTGGATGTGGAGAATGTCAAACATCTTGTCAATCAGCTTGTAAAACTTCTTGCACAGTTGCAAACCAAGAGTGCGAAAGATAATCAGTTTATAATAAAAGATATAAAAATAAGACATCATAACTTATGGTGTCTTATTTTTATATCTTTATATATAGTTTTATTATATTCATTTTGTGTATATGTTATATTTTAGGAAATAATTGAGATTCAATAATTTATATAACGAAAAAATATTTTATAATAATGATTTTAACAGTAGTACTATGTAATGTAATGTAATATAATAAGAAAAGCACAAAAGAAGTTAGATTAATGAAAGTATAGGAGAAGAAAATTATGTCAAAAGTAGCAAAAACAGCAGTCGGACTTATGGCAGCAACATTAATTGCAAAGTTTCTAGGTTTTGGTAGAGAGTTAGCTCTAGCATCAGCTTATGGAGCATCTGGAACTAGTGATGCCTTTTTAGTAGCTATGAATATACCGGCAGTAATATTTACCGCGATAGGTACGTCGCTTGGGACAGCATTTATACCACTTTATTGTGATGTAAATTCAAAACAAGGAGAAAAAGGATCAATTAAATTTACTAATAACGTTTTTAATATAATAGCGATTATATGTTTAGGAGTTTCAATAATAGGAGCAATATTTACTCCTCAAATAGTGAAATTATTTGCTGTAGGATTTGAAGGTGAAACACTAAAACAAGCTATATATTTTACAAGAATAGTAATATTGGGAATGGTATTTTTAGGCATGAATTACATTATGACAGCTTTTTTACAAGTAAAAGAAAACTTTATAATACCTGGACTTATGCCAATACCAAATAACATGATTATAATAATAACAATATTTATAAGTACAAAAATAAGTCCATATTTATTGCCATGGGGAGCGCTTATTGGATTAGCAGCTCAATTTTTATTCCAACTTCCTTTTGCAGTGAAAAAGGGATATAGATATAAACCATGTGCAAATATTAAAGATGAACATCTTAAAAAAATGTTGTGGCTTGTAGGTCCTGTTCTTATAGGAGTTGCGGTTAATCAAGTAAGTACTATAGTAGATAGAACAATAGCATCTACATTGGTTGAAGGTAGTATATCAGCACTAAACTATGCTAATAAACTTAATCAATTTGTTATGGGTATGTTTATAGTATCGATATCAGCTGTTATATATCCGATGTTATCAAAATTATCAACAGAAAATAATAAAGAGAAATTTAATAAATCAATATCAACAGCAGCGAATACTGTTATATTACTAGTTATCCCTATATCAGTAGGAGCTATAATACTTGCAAATCCAATAGTTAAATTATTGTTCCAAAGAGGAGAGTTTGATGCTAGAGCTACACAAATGACAGCTATAGCACTTATATTTTACTCAATAGGTCTGATAGGATTTGGACTTAGAGATATATTAGGCAAAGTATTTTATTCATTACAAGATACTAAAACTCCTATGATAAATGGAATAATAGCTATGAGTTTAAATATTATACTGAATATTTCATTTGTTAAATTTACTAATATGCAACTTGCAGGACTTGCATTTGCGACAAGTATATCTGCCATAGTAACTATAATTTTATTATTTATAAGTTTAAGAAAAAAGATAGGGCCATTTGGTGGAAAATCTATAGCATTAGTTATGGTAAAGTCTATAATATCTGCACTTTTAATGGCAGGTGTAACTTTATTTGTTTATAATACTATAGGGAGTATATTAGGAACAGGATTTATAAAAGAAGCTATTACTTTGGCAGTATCAGTAGGTCTAGGAGCAATAGTATACGGTACAAGTATAGTAATTCTTAAAGTAGACGAAGTTAATTTGATTTTAGATCAAGTAAAAAATAAAATAAAAAAGAAATAGATATATAATAAAATAACATCTACTGTACAGTAGATGTTATTTTGAAATTGTGAATATAAATTTTGGATAGGAGAATAAATATGATACCTAAAAGAGTAAAACAATTTTATATCAATGTAACTGATGTTATGAGTAAAGAAGATTATAATTATGTTGAACATGTATTGAATAATAATGAATTACAATTATTTATTAAGTTATCCAAATCAGAACAGAAGCATAGTGTTAGAATAGCAAAAGAAATTGAATTTATTATAGATAATGGATTAACTGACAATCAAGAAATTATAAAAAATAAAGATATATTAATAAAAACAGGCTTATTACATGATATAGGTAAGATTAAAAAAAGAATAAACGTAATAGATAAATCAATAATTGTAATTTTAAATAAGCTAACTAAGGGGAAATTAAAGAAAGTCGAAAAATCTAAAAAAGTTCAATGTTATTATAATCATAGTGAATATAGTCATGAAATTCTTAAAAAAATAGTTAGTAATAAATTACTATTAGACATAGTAAAAAATCATCATAATAATAGTGATAATGAGATAATTAAATTTTTTAAAGCAATAGATGATGAAAATTAAAATACATAAAACTTTTGATGATTTTGAACAAGAGTTTTATGTGTTTTTTTTAAGCTTTAAATACTGAAACTCTATGATAAAGTAGGAAATATGATTTTCTTATTGATATTGCCTATATTTTATATAAGTTATATAATGAAGGGTAGAGTTTAAATACAATATGAAAAATGTTGATATAGATAAATGAAATTAATATTTAGGAGGACATAAATATGAGCATGATACATAAATTTTCAATGAATGGATATAATATAGTTTTAGATGTAAATGGAGGATCTGTACATATAGTTGACGACGTGGCTTATAAATTAGTTGATCATTATAAGGAAAATACTAAAGAAGAAATATTAAATATATTAGGAAATGAATATTCAACGCAACAAATAAATGAAGCATATGAAGAAATAGAGGCTTTACAAAAAGAAGGTCTTTTATATACACAAGATAATTATCAATTCCATCCAAGTTTTGTAAACAGAAAGAAAGTAGTTAAAGCTTTATGTTTACATGTAGCTCATGACTGTAACTTAAAATGTAAGTACTGTTTCGCTGCACAAGGTGACTTTGGTGGAGCTAAAGAAATGATGAGCTTTGAAGTTGGTAAAAAAGCAATAGATTACTTAATAGCTAACTCAGAAAACAGAAGAAACTTAGAGATAGACTTCTTTGGTGGAGAACCATTAATGAACTTTGACGTAGTTAAGCAATTAGTAGAATACGGAAGAAGTGTAGAAAAAGAACATAATAAAGTTATAAGATTTACAATGACTACAAACGGAATATTATTAGATGACGAAAAAATAGACTACATAAATGAGCATATGCATAATGCTGTTTTAAGTTTAGATGGTAGAAAAGATATAAATGATAATATGAGACCTACTTTAAATGATAAAGGAAGCTACGATATAATATTACCTAAGTTTAAAAAACTTGTAGAAAATAGACCTAAAGATAAGTATTACTATATAAGAGGTACTTTCACAAGAGAAAATTTAGACTTTGCAAAAGATGTTATGCATTTTGCTAATGAAGGATTTAAGCTTACTTCTGTAGAGCCAGTTGTAGGAGATGAATCTAACCCATATGCACTTAGAGAGCAAGACATGCCAAGAGTATTTGAAGAATACGAAAAATTAGCAGTTCAATATGCTGATATGAAGGTAAAGGGTGATGACTTTAAATTCTTCCACTTTATGATAGATTTAAATCAAGGTCCATGTGTAATTAAGAGAATAACAGGATGTGGAGCAGGAAATGAATACCTTTCAATAACTCCAGAGGGAGATATATATCCATGCCACCAATTCGTAGGAAATGAAGAATATAAGATGGCAAACATATTAGATGAAAAAATAGTATTCCCTAAAGGATTAACAGAGTCATTTAGAGATGCTCATGTATACAGCAAAGAAGATTGTAAAAAATGTTGGAATAAATTCTACTGCTCTGGTGGATGTCATGCAAATGCAACTAACTTTAATAACGATATAATGAAACCATATGAACTTGGATGCGAAATGCAAAAGAAACGTACAGAATGTTCAATAATGATACAAGCGAAATTAATGTTAGAAGGAGAATAAAAATGATAAAAGAGTACCAAGGTATACACCCTAAAATTGACGAAACTGCTTTTATAGCAGAGAGTGCGGATATAATAGGAAAAGTAACAATATCAAAAAATGCTAATATATGGTACAACACAGTCATAAGAGCAGATGAAAATACTATAACTATAGGAGAAAACACAAACATTCAAGATGGATGTGTAGTTCATATAGGAACTAATGTATCTACTGCAATTGGAAAAAATGTAACAGTTGGGCATAAAGCACTAATACATGGATGTAAAATTGGAGATAATACATTAATAGGAATGGGATCTATAGTATTGGATGGAGCAGAAATTGGAGAATATACATTACTTGGAGCAGGTAGCTTAGTACCACCAGGTAAGAAAATACCATCAGGAGTTTTAGCTATGGGCTCACCTGCAAAAGTAATAAGAGAACTGAGTGAAGAAGAAAAACAAAATCTTGTGCAATCAGCTTTAAAATATATACAAACTGCAAATACTCATAAGTAATAAAACTAAAAGGGCAATCTTTAAAATTGCCCTTTTTATAATACACAAAGTGGAGTTGGTAATATTGAAAATAAGTTACAAAAACTTAAAAAGGTATAGAGAAATAGTATATATATTGATAAAATACGGATTTTCATTTATAGTAGAAAAATTAAATATAGAAGGAGTGGCCTATAGAATACCGATAACAAACCCTTCTCAGGAAATAAAAAATATGTCTACAGCAGAAAAAATTAGAAGGGCTATTGAAGAATTAGGACCTACATATATCAAGTTAGGCCAAATATTAAGTACGAGAAAGGATTTATTAGATCAAGATATAATAGATGAATTATCAAATCTTAGGGATAATGTAGAAGAGTTTGATACAAATATAGCTAAATCAATTTTTAAAAATGAAATAGGTTTAGATATAGATAAAGTATTTAATAATTTCAATAATAAACCAATAGCAGCAGCATCTATAGGACAAGTTTATGAAGCAAGACTAGAAAGTGGAGAAGAGGTAATTGTAAAGATACAAAGACCAAATATCGAAGAAACTATAAAATCGGATTTAGAGATACTTAAAAGTATGGCTATTGGATTAAAAGATTTAAATAAAGATATTGATATAGACTTAATTCAAATAGTAGAAGAATTTAAAACTCAGTTAATAAGGGAATTAGATTATAATTTTGAAGCTATAAATGCTATAAAGTTTAAAAAGATATTTAAAGATAGCAATGAAGTATATATACCTCAAGTATATGGAGAGTATACAACAAAAAAGGTATTAGTAATGGAAAAAATAATAGGTGTTAAATTAAGCGATGTTAAAAAAATTAGAGAGTTAGGATGGGATACAAAGGTAATTAGTGAAATTGGAGTAAGGTCCCTATTTAAACAAATTTTTGAACATGGTTTTTTCCATGCAGACCCACATCCAGGAAATATATTTGTTTTAGGAAAAAACACTATATCTTATGTGGACTTTGGCATGATTGGAATAGTTGATAAAAAATCGCTGAGCTTATTAAATGAAGTGGTTATAGCTGTAATAGAAAAAAATGTAGATAAGTTAATATATATATTAATAGAAATGGACGCAGTAAACACAGAAATAGATATAAGTGGACTTAGACAAGACTTATTATATTTAATTCACTACTACTATGATGTTCCTATAGAAAAAATTAATATAGGAGATATAATGAATGAAGTGTTTAGGTTCTTTAGAAAATATAAGGTATCTATTCCTTCTCAATTATCAACATTAGCAAAGACGATTATAACTTTAGAGGGAACAGGTAGGGAATTAAATCCTAGATTTTCAGTATCATCCATAGGAAAAGAATTTATGAAATATTATTATGTAAATAAGTTCAATCCTCAGAGGATATTTATAAATTCAAAGCATACTGCAGAAGAAATGCTTTTAGATATAAAGACTATACCAAAACAAATGAGGGTAATCCTTAGAAATATAGAAAAAAACAATATAAAAATACAAATAGAAGATGTGAAATTTACTTCTTTAGAAGAAAGAATAACAGATTTAACAACTCAAATATCATTAAGTTTAGTACTAGCATCAATAGTAGTAGGATCTTCTTTAATAGTTGCATCACCAAATATAAATAACAACATTTGGATAAGGATAACGGCTTTAGCAGGATTTTTCATATCATTTATAATAGGGCTATTGCTAGTGATAAGGATTGTAAGATCTCAATATAAAAAGAAGTAGGGGGATAAATTATGATATTTAATAAAAAATGGACATTAAGACATATGGGAAGTGTGAAAGAAAATGAATTAAGTAGAAAACTTAAAATTTCCCCGGAAATTAGTCAGATATTGAAAAATAGAGAAATAGATAATGAAAAAGATGCAGAAATATTTATAAATCCGTCATTAGAATATCTTAGAGACCCATTTTTAATGAAGGATATGAAAAAAGCTGTAGATAGAATACAAAAAGCAATAGACAATAATGAAAATATATGGATTTATGGAGATTATGATGTAGATGGAGTATCATCAACTTCAATTTTATGTATATACTTTGATTCTATAAATTATCCTGTAAATTATTATATCCCAAATAGATTAGAAGAAGGTTACGGAATAAATGAAGATGCCATAAAGCATATACATTCACAAGGTTGCAACTTAATGATAAGTGTAGACTGTGGGATTACATCAGTAAAAGAAGTAGATCTTGCCAATGAATTAGGATTTGATGTTATAATAACAGATCATCATGAATGCCAAAGTGAAATACCTAAAGCATATGCAGTTATAAATCAAAAACAAGATGATTGTCATTATCCATTTGATATGTTATGTGGATGTGGAGTAGCTTTTAAACTTATACAAGCACTTACTCCAAAAGAAGAATTTAAGACGAGTTTATATAACTACTTAGAAATAGTAACATTAGCCACTATTTGTGATATAGTACCATTAATAGATGAAAACAGAATAATTGTAAAAAATGGTTTGAAACTAATGACAGAAGGTAATAATATAGGATTAAAAGAATTAATTAAAGTTTGTGGTGTAGAAAGTAATAAAATAGGATCTTCACACATAGGATTTGCAATAGGGCCTAGAATAAATGCATCAGGAAGGCTTGGATATTCAAAATTAGGTGTACAATTATTTACTACTAAATCACAAGAAAAGGCAAAAGAATTAGCAAACATACTAGAAGAAAAGAATAATGAGAGACAATTAATAGAAGCAAAGATGTATCAAGAAGCGGAAGCTATCATAGAAGCTAATGAAAAATATAAAAATGATAAAGTATTAGTAATAGCAAAAGAAGGATGGCAGCATGGGATTATAGGCATAGTAGCATCTAAACTTACAGAAAAATACTATAAGCCAACTATACTTTTAACTATAGAGGATAAAGAAGCAACTGGCTCTGCAAGGTCTATAAAAGGATTTAGTATATTCGATGCTTTAGTCAAGTGTAAGTCTTTATTAAATAAATTTGGAGGTCATGACCAAGCGGCAGGGCTAGGGTTAGATTCTGATAAAATAGAAGAATTATCTAGTGAAGTAAACAAGCTTGCACAATATGAGCTAAGTGAAGAAGATTTAATAGAAAATGTTAAAGTAGAATTTGAATTAAATGAAGAGGCTATAGACTTAGGTTTAGTAGAAGAACTTCATAAGTTAGAACCATTCGGTCTTAGTAACCCGAATCCTAGATTTATAGTAAGAGATGCGGTACTAAAAAATATAATAATAATGGGTAAAAATAAACAACATCTCAAATTTATTATAGAGAAAGAAAGTTCTTATGAATGTATAGGTTTTAATATGGCATATTTAAAATCAGGATATAATCCTGGTGACAAAGTAGATGTATTATTCCAATTAGGTGAAAATAATTTTATGGGTAAAAGAAGTATTCAATTTTTACTTAAAGATATAAGGTTATCTCATCCTAAAAATACAAGTTCGAATGAAGATGTTATAGAATTATTTTCGAAAATTATTCCAGATATAAATAATTTATATAAGCTAAAGAATATAGATAAAGAGGCAATATGCAAAAGATTAAAAGGAAATGATATAGACGAAGCTATAAGAGGAAATAAAGATATTAATATATTTAATTATATTAATAAAGATACGTTAGTTATTACCAATACTATAAATGGATTTTATAGAGCTTTATCTGATATATCTCTTGTAGATGAAGATATTTGTAATGGATTTGATATAAATTACAATAGTATTGATACTAATAATGACAAACTTCAACTTATATTTTCTCCAAATATTGATAAAATAGACTTAAAAAGATATAATAATATTATTCTTTATGATTATTTGTATAATATGGGCGATTACTCGCATTTATGTAAAAATACGAATAATGAAAGTTCAATTATCAAATATTATAGCAAAACGGATTTATTATACTTAAATAATATTGTGAATAATTTAATTCCAGAAAGAGAAGAATTTATAAATATTTATAAAATAGCTGTTATGCAAAAAAATATAGAAATAAATTTAACAGATATAAAAAAGGTATTTAATATAATGCCTCTAAAGTTATTTATAATAATAGAAGTGTTTAAAGAACTGTCATTAATAGATTTTGATTTTAAATATGATGATACACTAAAAACAAAATATATATGTTTAAATTTATTACCAAAGCCAGATAAAAAATTGAACTTAGATGAAAGTAAGATACTTAATAATTTAAAAAAATTAAATAAAGAATACACAGAAAGCTATTAGGAGGAGTCCCAAAAATGGATTTAAGAAAAGCAATAAGAGAAGTAGCAAATTTCCCTAAAGAAGGTATAAACTTCAAAGATATAACGACATTAATGCAGGATGGAGAAGCTTTTAAATTTGCAATAGATGAATTTATAAAAGATTTAAAAGATAAGAAGGTAGATGTAATAGTAGGTCCAGAAGCAAGAGGATTTTTAATGGGTACACCAGTTGCTTATGGAATGGGAATAGGATTTGTTCCTGTAAGAAAACCTGGAAAATTACCTCATGAAATAGAAAGTTATGATTATGGTTTAGAGTATGGAACTGATACTTTAGAAATACACAAAGACGCAATAAAGCCAGGACAGAGAGTAGCAATAGTAGATGACTTATTGGCTACTGGAGGAACTATGGAAGCAGCCGCACATCTTATAGAAAAATTAGGCGGAGAAGTAGTTTCTATGCAGTTCTTAATAGAATTAGAATTTTTAAACGGAAGAGAAAAATTATCTAAATACGATGTAAATTCTCTAATAAAATACTAATAATTTTACAATAGTTGGTATATTGCCAACTATTTTCATATATAAAATTTATAAAACGACGCAGCTGATTTTAAACAATAATATAATATTGTTAATGATATAAGCATAGCGAATTTCATACTTAAGATAGGTGGTATTATGCATGATAAGGAATTACAAGAACTAATAGCGAAAATAAAAAGTTATGCACCAAATGCAGATATTAGTTTAATAGAAAAAGCTTATTATTTTGGGAAAAAAGCACATGAAGGTCAGTTTAGAAAATCTGGGGAACCTTACTTTATTCATCCGGTAGCAGTAGCTAATATACTTAGTGAAATGGAACTAGATATAGAAACTATAGCTGCAGGACTTTTACATGATGTTGTTGAAGATACGGATTATACATATGAAGACATAAAAAAAGAATTCACAACAGAAATAGCTAACTTAGTAGATGGGGTAACAAAACTTGGACAAATTAAGTATCAATCAAAGGAAGAGACACAGGCTGAAAATTTAAGAAAAATGTTTCTAGCTATGGCTAAGGATATAAGAGTTATACTTATAAAATTAGCAGATAGACTACATAATATGAGAACTTTAAAATTCATGTCTCCAGAAAAAGCAAAATCAAAGGCAAAGGAAACACTTGAAATATATGGTGGAATAGCTAATAGATTAGGTATTTCTATGATAAAGTGGGAATTAGAAGATTTAGCACTAAGATATATAGATCCAGAAGGATATTATGATTTAGTCGAAAAAGTAGCTAAAAAAAGAAGCCAAAGAGAAGCCTATATTGAAAATGTACTTAATATCCTTAACGAAAAATTTGAGGGTGTACATATAGCTTGTAATGTATATGGAAGACCGAAACATTTTTATAGTATATATAGCAAAATGAAAAATAAGAACAAAGATTTTGAAGAAATATATGATTTAACAGCGGTAAGAATAATTGTAGATACAGTTAAAGATTGTTATGCAGTTTTAGGTATGGTACACACTTTATGGAAGCCTATTCCAGGCAGATTTAAAGATTATATAGCTATGCCAAAGCCTAATATGTATCAAAGTCTTCATACTACTGTTATAGGACCAGATGGAGAGCCTGTAGAGATACAGATAAGAACTAAGGAAATGCATAATATAGCAGAGTACGGGATAGCAGCTCACTGGAAGTATAAAGAAGGAAATGCAAATGAAGGTCAGCATAATGTTGAAGAAAAACTTCAATGGTTAAGACAAATGATGGAGTGGGAAAAAGACTTAAAAGACCCACAAGAATTTTTAGATGCACTTAAAGATGATGTTTTCAGTAGCCAAGTGTATGTATTTACACCAAAGGGAGATGTAGTTGAGCTTCCAGCAGGAGCCACTCCTATAGATTTTGCATATAGAGTTCATACAAATGTAGGAAATAAATGTGTTGGTGCGAAAATAGATGGAAGAATAGTAACCATAGACTACAAGCTTCAAAATGGAAATATAGTAGAAATATTAACTTCGGCAAACTCTAATGGACCAAGTAGAGACTGGTTAAGCATTGTTAAAACACCAAATGCTAAAAGTAGAATCAGACAATGGTTCAAAAAAGAAAGAAGAGAAGAAAATCTAGAACGTGGTAATTTAATATTAGAAAAAGAATTTAAAAAATATAGTTTACCATTAAAAGACTCTGCTATAGATAAATATATGCAACAAATAGCAAAAAAATTTAACCAACCGAGTGTAGAAGATTTAGTAGCTACTATTGGTTATGGTGGTATTATGGCATCACAAGTTGTTCCAAAGATAAGAGATTTATACGAAAAAGAAGTAAAGAAAATTCAAAAGGAACAAATAGCAAATCAAGTAGATGATTTCAAAAAACATAAATTAACCGATGAAGAATATAAGAAAAAAAGAAAAGTAAATACATCTCAAGGAATTGTAGTAAAAGGGTTAGATAATATATTAGTTAGATTTGCAAAATGTTGTAATCCACTTCCTGGAGATAGTATAGTAGGATATATAACGAAAGGCAGAGGAGTAGCTGTTCATAGAACAGATTGCCCTAATGCTAACTTAAATGGAGATTTCTTCAAAAATAGATTAGTAGATGTATCTTGGAATAATTCTGATAAAACTAAGTTTGAAGCAGAAGTGCAAATAAGAGCAATTGATAGAAGAGGGATTATAAACGATATAACTCATATAGTAGCTATAGATAAGGTGAGTTTAAATGGAATAAATGCAAGAAAAGGCAAAAATAATATTGTCAGTGTTAACTTATTAGTTGAAGTAAATGATATACAAGAATTAAACTTATTAATGAAAAAGGTAAAATCTATACCTGGCGTAGAAGATATTTACAGAGTTATAAACTAGGAGGAATATTATGAGAGCAGTTGTGCAAAGAGTATCTTCTTCTAAAGTTACTGTAGATGATCGTATTACTGGTGAAATAAGTAAAGGATTACTTGTTTTATTAGGAGTAACTCATGAAGATACATCTAAAGATGTTGATTATATGATAGACAAAATACTAAATCTAAGAATCTTTGAAGATGAAAATGAAAAAATGAACTTATCTTTAAAAGATGTAGGTGGAGAATTATTAGTAGTTTCTCAATTTACTTTATACGGTGATTGTAGAAAAGGAAAAAGACCGAGTTTTTCTAACGCAGCAAGACCAGACCTTGCAACTAAACTTTATGAAGAATTTGTTGAAAAAGCAAAATCACAAGATGTAGTAGTTGGTACTGGAGAGTTTGGTGCGCATATGATGGTAGACTTAACGAATGATGGACCAGTTACTATATTATTAGAATCAAATAAGAGTTTCTAAGGGGGCTAAAAAATGAAAATAGAGAAGATAGTTGAACCAAATTTTGGTGAAAATATATATGTTTTAATTGATGATAATACTAAAAAATGTGCAGTAGTAGATCCAGGTGGAGTAGAATCCAAAGTACTAAATTACATAAAAAATAATGGGCTAGAACTAGAATATATAGTACTTACTCATGGACATGGAGACCATATAGGTGCAGTTAAAGATATTAAAGAAAAGACTAATGCAAAAATAGTTGCTCATAGTGATGAAAAAGAATTACTTTTAGATAAAAAGAAAAACTTAAGTCATATGATGCATTGTGGAGCTCAAGAATTTGATGCAGACATATATGTAAGTGATAAAGATAAGTTAGAATTAGGAAGTTTAAAATTAACTTTCTTACATACTCCAGGACACACAAAGGGATGTATGTGTATAAGAGTCGAAAATGAAATGTTTACAGGAGATACTTTATTTGCAGGTAGTATAGGTAGAACAGACCTTTATAGTGGAGACTACAAGCAAATAGAAAAATCACTTAAAAAATTATCTAAATACGAAGATAATATAAAAATATACCCAGGGCATGGACCAAGTTCTACTTTAGGGATAGAAAAATCAACTAATCCATATATGAGCAAATAATAGTCTCAAGTAGCTCCTAATAAGCAACGCAGTGATTATGCTAACATATGGATATTGATTAACAACTATGTTAAAAAGGAGCATAAAAATGATAGGCGTAATTTTAAAAGGTCATGATTATAAATATGAAGTAGCAGAATTAATAAAATTATTTACTACTCAATTTGAATTTATAGAGAAAAAAAGTTTTGGAAGAATTCTTGAAAATATTGTTCTTGTTTATAATGATACATTAATAGCAAAAACAAAATACTATGAAAACTATGAATTAAAATATGAATTTGCAGATCATATAAAAATAAATGGTTTAGATGAGCAAGAATTAAAGAAAGTTACAAAAGAAACTATAAAAAGAAGTATGTTTAAGGTACTACAAAATAGATTAAATACATATGTACCTTGGGGAATACTTACGGGTATAAGACCTGTTAAAATAGTTCATACTTTATTAGATAAAGAAATGGATGAAGCTACAATAAGAGAAATATTAAAAGAAAAGTACTATATAATGGATGAGAAAATAGACTTAGCTCTTGATATTGCAAAAAGAGAAAGAGTATTTATGTATCCAATAGATGAAAATAAAGTTTCATTATATGTAAGTATACCATTTTGTCCAACAAGATGTTATTATTGCTCATTCCCAGCTAACCCTTTAAAGACTTTTGGACATTTAAAATCAGAATATGTACAAAATCTTATACAAGAAATAAAAGGATTAGCTAAAATAATAAAAGATACTAATAAAGAAATAGAAACCTTATACATTGGGGGAGGAACTCCAACTACTTTAGATGAAGAAGAAATGGATACTTTAATAACTGCTTTATTTAAAGAAATGGATTTAAGTAATATAAAAGAATTCACAGTTGAAGCAGGAAGACCAGATTCTATAACTAAAGGCAAGTTAGAAGTTCTTAAAAAGCACAATGTAAGTAGAATTAGTATAAATCCTCAAACTATGAACGATGAAACTTTAGAAAAAATAGGTAGAGACCATAAAGTTTCTGATATAGTTGACTGTTTTAATATGGCAAGGCAGTTAGGATTTGATAATATAAATATGGATATCATACTAGGTCTTGTTGATGAGAATTTAGATATGGTTAGAAATACTTTAGAACAAATCAAAAAACTTTCACCAGAAAGTTTAACAGTTCATACGCTAGCTATAAAAAGAGCATCAAATCTAAAAGAAAACTTAGAGAAGTATGAACTTACAAAATATGAAGAAATGATAAAGATGATAGATTTATCAATGGAATATGCGCATGACATGGGACTTAACCCATATTATATGTATCGTCAAAAGCATATGCTAGGTAACCTAGAGAATATAGGGTATGCTAAAGAAGGATATGAATGTATATATAATATACAAATCATGGAAGAAAAACAAAGTAACTATGCAGTAGGTGCTGGATCTATATCTAAATTTGTATATGTTGATGAAGATAGAATTGAAAGAGTAGATAATGTTAAAAATGTTGAACAATATATCGATAGGGTTGATGAAATGATAGAAAGAAAAAGAAAGGAGATATACCAAAATGTTAACTAAAGCGCCAAGAGGAACT
>NZ_DATIRC010000415.1:0-2106 GCF_035470145.1 Romboutsia sp. | reverse complement strand
ATAATACTGGTATTAGTGCTTCCCCTACAGTTGCCTTTCTGCTAACTTTTGGCTTTTTTTCCAAAATACTTCCTCCTCATTAAAAATTTTTTTTAAATAAATATATTTATTTAATTATACTAAACTTTCTGAAAATTATGTTAATTTTTTTGAAAATTATGTTAATTTTCTATTTATTATTTCAACTACTGCAAAGCTTGCAACATCTTGTGCAAATTTACCTGGCCCAAATCCTGCATCATATCCTATTTCTTTTGCAAGTTCATGGCTAATTCTTGGGCCTCCACAAATTAATACAACTTTGTCACGAAGTCCTTCTGCTTCTAGTAATTCTACTAAGTTTGTTAAATTTTCTATATGAATATTTTTTTGTGTTACAGTTTGAGAAACTAAAAGTACATCTGCATTAAGTTCTACTGCTCTTTTGATGAATTCTTCATTAGGAACTTGACTACCTAGGTTATAAGCCTCTACTCCTTCATATCTTTCAAGTCCATAATTTCCTGCATACCCTTTCATATTCATTATTGCGTCTATACCAACAGTATGAGCATCAGTTCCAGTACTTGCACCAACAACTACTATATCTCTCTTTATATTTTCTTTTATATATTCTTCTATTTGGTACTTATCCATAGTTTCTTCTTGAGCAACTTCAACATGGATATCTTCGTAGTTTACACCTTCTTCTAAACTTCCATATACAACATAAAAAGTAAATTCCTTGTCTAAAGCTTTATGGTGTGCAACATTAATCTCACTAAGTCCCATATTTTTAGCAGTAAGTTTTGCTGCTTCTATTCCTTTTTCATCATCTTTTATAGGTAAAGTAAAACTTACTTGTACCTTAGAATCATTCATAGTATCTCCATAAGGTTTTAAGTTTTTTAAATCTAACTCTTTATCAAATTCCTTTACTTCCATTGAATATAGTCCACTCATTAGAAGCCACCTCCTATCATCAGTTCTATAAATGGGTTAAAGTAATTAGATTCTTTCATAACCACTCCATCCAATCCTTTTCCTCCATCTATAGGTCTTTTTATTCCTGCAAATTTACCTTGTTCTAAAGTTTTAAATAATCCTTCTTTTTCTATTTCATGAATTAAGTCACAAGCTTTATTTAAAACTTCATCTACTCTTTTACACATAATTCCATCTTTTTTAAACTCTATTTCATCTCCAAGATCTTTCATTGTGCTAAAGATATATTTTGCATTTTCTATTGATACTGCTCTATCTGATATAAAAGGTGTATGTATAGCTTCTGTAAGCATTCCAAGTAAGTGTAATTTTTGATTTGTCATAATAGTTACCATATTAAATAATGCATCTTGTACTTGGCCTTTGAATATGTCCCCTGTCATAAACTTTGTAGGTGGCATGTACTTAAGAGGTGCTTTAGGGAATATTTCTCTAGCCATTTGAGCTTGTGAAAGCTCATACAAGAATCCATTTTCAACATCAGGACTTATTTCAAAAGCATGACCAAGTCCCATTTGTTCTTCAGGAAGTCCTGCAATTAATGCAAATTGCTCATTTATAAATTGAGATGCTAGTACTGTATGTGCTTCTTCTACTGCGTCTGCTGTCGTTAAGTAATTATCTTCGCCAGTGTTTATGATAACTCCTGCAAATCCGTTGATAATTCTTGAAAAATATTGGTCAATCATTGTTCTTTTCATATTTATATCTCTAAATAATATTCCATATAGAGCATCATTTAGCATCACATCAAGTCTATTTTGTGCTCCAAGCGCCGCAATCTCTGGCATACACAATCCTGAACAGTAGTTACAAAGTCTTATATATCTACCTAGTTCTTCTCCTACTTCATCAAGTGCTTCTCTCATTAATCTAAAGTTTTCACCTGTTGCATAAGTTCCTCCAAATCCTTCTGTCGTAGCACCATACGGAACATAGTCTAGTAAACTTTGTCCAGTAGTTCTAATAACTGCTATTATATCAGCTCCTTGTTTAGCCGCAGCAACAGCTTGAACTATATCTTCATATATATTACCTGTCGCAACTATTACATATAAATATGGCCCAGTTTTATCTCCATATTTATTAAGATAATTTTCTCTTTTATTTCTGTTTTCTTTT
>NZ_DATIRC010000414.1:0-10025 GCF_035470145.1 Romboutsia sp. | reverse complement strand
AATACACATTACCATATGGGAAAATACAAAAGAAAAATATCTTATACAAAAGCAAAGAGTGAAATTTTAAATTAGTTAAAGTGCGAATTAAATTTTATAATATATTAATAAAATTTAATATAAAAAGCTACAGTTCACTGTGAATTATGGCTTTTTATATTGCTTAATTTAATAAATATAAAAAATAAATCAAATAAATAATTTCAACACAATTTTGACATGATTTTGACACAAAAAATACATAATTATACATTATAATATATTTGTATAAAAATTAGTAAAAAAACAGTATGAGGAGTATGTTAATATAGTTGATACATGTAAAAACTTTATATATAATAAAGATATAGATAATAAAGAAGTGTATCTATAAGCAATAAAGATAAGTATTGTAAAAAGTTAACATAAAAAGATATTAGGTGTCAATTGACTTAATAGGGAATTAGATGAGAAATCTAAGCTACCCCAGTAACCGTAAAACTGACGAAATCTTATATACCACTGAGAAATCGGGAAGGTGAGAAAAGTAGAATGAAGTTGAGCCGGGAGAACTGCCTAATATTTAACTAGTACCTTCTGAGGGTGGGTTTACTAGAAGTTTCGTTAATGAAAATTAAGCATACTCTCAGAGTATGCTTTTTTAAATCAAATTGCTAGGCTTGAGCAACGGACCTGGTTTGTAGGTCGTTGGTGACATGATCGAAGCGGATTTTTTAACACCCTACATACAAAAATCAGACAGATAAAAGGAGAAATAAATAGTTAAGGCTATTTACAAAAGAAAGTATGAACAAAAATAAAAACTTAATAATTTTATGTATACCTATAGTATTTTTAATTATATGCATGGGAATTTCTATAGGAAGTTCAAGCATTAATATATTAGATACTGCTAATATATTGCTAAATAAAATGTTAAACATTCCATTAAGAGACAATATAAATCCAAAAGATATATCTATAATATGGACAATAAGATTTCCTAGAGTATTATTAGCGTTTATGGTTGGAGGGTGTTTATCAGTAAGTGGTGCAGTTGTGCAGTCTATACTTAAAAATGAACTAGCATCACCATATACACTAGGGGTATCCTCAGGAGCATCATTAGGGGCTGGACTTGTCATAGTCCTTGGAATATCTATACCATTTTTAGGCGGTTTCACATTACCAATTGTTGGATTTTTATTTGGGCTTTTAACAGTATATTTAGTTGTTGTATTTAGTGCAAAAATAGACAAGAACATGTCAAATAATACTATAATACTTGCTGGAATGGTATTTTCATTATTTTTACATGCACTTTTAACAACAATGACAGCATTATTTAGTGAAGACATAAAAAGTATAACCCTTTGGCAAATGGGAAGCTTTTCTATGAAAGGATGGTCATACGTAAAAGCACTTATACCATTTTTAACAATTGGTATGATAGGAGTACTAAAGTATAATAGAGAAATGGATATATTAACATTTGGAGAAGAACAAGCAAAAGCTGTTGGAGTTGATACTACTAAAATCAAAAAAAGATTATTCATATTTTCAACAACATTAACAGGTGCGGCAGTATCTTTAAGTGGAATAATAGGTTTTGTTGATTTAATAGCACCACATATAGTTAGAAGAATATTTGGTTCAAAGCATAGTTATGTTATACCGATGTCTTTTATATTTGGAGGCTGTTTAATGGTTATTACTGATTTAATATCAAGAACAATAATATCACCAGCAGAGCTACCAGTGGGGGCTATAACAGCACTTATAGGAGCACCATTCTTTGCATATGTGTATTTTAATTCAAAGAAAGGTAGGTAAGATTATGTTAGAAATTAAAAATCTTTATTGTGGTTATGATGAAATTGATATTATAAAAAATATTAACCTAAAAGTTGAAAATGGTGAAAATCTTTGTATAGTAGGACCAAATGGATGTGGTAAAAGTACACTTTTGAAATCTATTGCAAATATAATTGATTATAAAGGAAGTATAAAGATAGACAACAAAGAAGTATCTTCTTTTGATAGAAAACATCTTGCAACTAAGGTTGCTTTAATGAGCCAAATATCTCAAATTTATTTTCCATATACTATATATGAAACAGTAGCTCTTGGAAGATACGCTTATTCTAATAGTGTATTTTCGGGTCTTAGCGGCAAAGATAAAGAAATTGTATTAGATAGTATAGATAAGGTAGGACTTTATGATATAAAAGATAAAATGATAAGTGAGTTATCAGGAGGGCAATTACAAAGGGTATTTTTAGCAAGAACTTTTGCACAAAACCCAGATATAATACTTTTAGATGAACCTACAAATCATCTTGATTTAAAACATCAAATAGAGCTTTTAGAACACTTAGTAAGTTGGGCTAGAGATAATAAAAAAATTGTAATAGGAGTACTTCATGATTTAAACTTAGTTCAATATTTTGGAGATAAAGCAATTATGTTAAATGGTGGACAAGTTGTTTCATATGGTAATCCTAAAGAAGTTTTAGAAAGTGAAAAACTCAAAAATGTTTATGGGATAGATATTAAAAAATTTATGGTAGAAGTACTTGAAAAGTGGCAATAAATAAGGGGGATTAATATGAGTGAAAAATTTGTTATGTCATTTAGTGGTGGTAAAGATAGTACACTAGCACTTTATAGAATGATTAAAAAAGGATATACGCCAATAGGCTTACTTGTAACAGTAAAAAAAGGTGAAAGTAGTTCATGGACTCATAGTATAAATAGAGAGTTATTAAATAAAGTTAGTAAAAGTTTAGATATACCATTAATGTTAGTTGAGTGTGAAGTTAGCGAATATGAAGTTAAATTTAAAGAAATGTTAGAAAAAGCTAAAGAAATGGGAGCAAGTTGTTGTGTATTTGGAGATATAGACATAAAAGACCATAGAAAATGGTGTGAAGATAGATGTAGTGAGGCTGGTATAGAAGCTATACTTCCACTATGGCAAGAAGATAGAGAAAAGTTAGTTTGTGAGTTTATAGATAGTGGATTTAGTACGGTTATAAAAAAGGTAAATTTAACTTATTTGCCTAGTGATTTTTTAGGAAAAGTTTTAACTAAAGATATAGTTGAAGATATAAAACAATTAGGAAGCGACCCATGTGGTGAAAATGGAGAGTATCATACTTTTGTGGTAAATGGTCCTTTATTTAAAGATGAGATAAAATTTAAGAAAAATAAAATAGTGATAGATGGTGATTATGGAAATCTAGATATATCACTGTAAAACTTATATAAAAAATAGAGTATCTCAAAATGATTTTTAAAATCATCAAAAAAGATACTCTATTTTTTATAGGTAACAATTTTATAATTAAATTTATGGATAAATTTAATTATACATACCGTGTTGACTCATATAATTATAAATTTGTTCTCCGTGTTCTTGTTCTTCCTTTTGAATATGATTTAGAACTTGTCTTACATTTTTGTCTGCAAATTCAAATATAGCTGTATTATATGTAGATGATATATACTTCTCAGTAGTAAGTGTATCTTGGCATAACATTTTATCTTGTTCATTGTAAGAATTACCTTGCATTGATTGTAAATTAATATTAGGCATAGAACTTTGATTTTGATTGTTAGAACCTTGACTTCCTTGACTTTGGTTTACATTTGGGATAGTTCCATTTAATAATTGATTAATAGAGTCTAAATGCTGTTGTTCTTTTTGACCAATCTGAGAAAATAAATTTTTTAATCCAGAGTCACAAGCCTTATTTGAATAATCTTGATACTTTTGAACACATAATTGCTCATGTTTTTTTTCATCTTCTAGTAACATTCTTTCTTTATTAGTTAAATTTAACATAAAAAACACCTCCAATATTATTTTGTACAACAAAAAACATATTATTCATATTTGCTAACACAATTATTTTGTAAAAATGATGATTTTATAAAACAAAATAAATCAAATAAAATATTAAAAATAGAAGGTATAAACTATAATTATTTTAAACTACTTGTAAAGTGACGTATAAATAACATAAAATAAATATATTATCAAAATATAAAAAGCAATAAATAAAAGGAGTAATTATGGAAAATTTATTCGATTTTTTAGAATATAAAATCAAAAAAGAAAACTCAACAAAAGATGAAAAAATAGAAACTAATATTTCAACTATAGAAATAATTAAAAAAACTGTTGATGAAGAACACTTAAAGTACTTAGAAAAATTAAGTTTAAGTTTATATAGTGATGAAGAAATAAGTTTATCTGGACTAGAAAAAAGAGAATACATAAGATTAAATAGCTATGTTGGCTCTAGGCTAGATACTAATTTAAGCGGAAAATCTGGACTATTTAAAAATAAAGAAGATAATATAAATAAAGAAAATATTATAAATGAAATTTATCTAGAACAATTTGAAATAATTGAGATGGATGAAGATATCTTTGGTGAAGATGGAGTAAAAGAAGATAAATTATTAATAGTAGATGGTTCATCACTTTTATCTACTAGTTTTTATGCAACTGCTAGAGATTTATTATTTGCAAAAACTGAAGAACAAAAGGAATTTGCATATACAAAATTAATGAGCTCTCCAGATGGAGAATACACTAATGGCGTATATATGTTTTTTAAAACATTAATTCCATTAATAGAAGCGCAAAACATAACACATTTAGCTGTGGTATTAGATAGATCAAGAGATACCTTTAGAAGAGAAATAGACCCAGAATATAAAGCTAATAGAAGTGATACACCACATCCACTTAAAAGCCAATTTAAATTATTAACAGAGATACTTGAAGATATAAACATTCCTGTATTTTCTCACAGCGATTATGAAGCGGACGATTTTGCAGGAAGCTTAGTGAAAAAATTTGAAACGAATATACAAATATTCCTCCATACTAAGGATGAGGATTATATTCAGCTAGTTTCAGATTACACTAAACTATGGATGGTAACTGGTAAAGCTGATGATATGTACAATGAAATAGGAATAAATAAAAAAGATTTAGATGTTCCAAATGGTATATTTGAATATACGCCACAGTATGTTAGGCATTTTAAAGGTATAGATCCAATACAAATAATAGATGCAAAAGCTATAGAAGGGGATAAATCAGATAATATAAAAGGTGTAAAAAATGTTGGACCAACCTCTAGTAGACCACTTATTGCACATTATGGCTCTATAGAAGAAATATATAATAATATAGAAGGTCTTAGTCCAGAGAAAGAAAAGGAACTTTTAGCATTCTTTAAGGAAAGCTTAGGTATAAAAAGATCTCCTTTAAAAAATTTATTATTATATAAAGAAGATGCAATTATAAGTAAAAAATTAGCAACTATAAAAACTGATATTGAAGAAATTCAAGATTTAAGTTTAGATAAATTAGTTTTAGATATAGATTATGTGAAAATGAATGATGTATTTAAAAAATTAGGAATGAATAGTTTAATAAAAAATAAGGCGACATTTTAGTCGTCTTATTTTTTTATTAATAATAGACCAAAATGTATAAATACAATATACTAATGGTAGAGATTTTATATATTAAGACATTATAATTTAGATCCTTTATAAGTTATTGAAAGATAAGATAAGAGAATTTTTCATTTTAGAGAAGGGGGTAAATAGATGATTGAAGTTAAAAATTTATGTAAATCTTTTACACGAGTAGTAAAAGATGATAGTAGTAATAAAAAAATCAAAACAAAAAAAATCAAAACAAAAAAAGAAGAATTTTTAGCAGTAGATAATGTTAGCTTTAATGCTGAAAAAGGAGAAATTTTAGGAATTTTAGGCCCTAATGGAGCTGGTAAAACTACATTGCTTAGAATGCTAGGTGGAATTTTAACACCAACATCGGGCAGTATAAAAATAGCAGGTGCGGATTATTCTATAGACAAAAACATAGCAAAAAAAGAAATCGGTTATTTATCAGGAAATACTAAGTTATATAATCGCCTTTCACCAAGAGAGCTTTTAACAACATTTGCAAGTCTTTATGAAATGCCAAAGGAAGATATAGAAAGATCCATTGAAGAAATATCTAAAATTATGGATATGGAACAATTCATAGACAACCGTATTGAAAATTTATCAACAGGTCAAACTCAACGTACTTCAATAGCACGTTGTCTTATTCACTCCCCACAAATATATATATTTGACGAACCAACTCTAGGATTAGACGTAATCAGTAGTAAATCAATAATAGATTTTATGAAAAGTGAAAAGGAAAAAGGTAAAACAGTTCTATATTCAACTCACTATATGGAAGAAGCTGAAACTTTATGTGACAAAATAATAATGATTCATCAAGGTAAAATCATTGCCTCAGGAAGTGCAAAAAGTTTAAAAGAAGAATCTGAGACGACCAACCTAAGAGATTTATTTATAAAATTAGCAAGCGAAAGAGGTGAGCTAGTTGAGGAATAAAATTGTAAAACAAATTTTCAAAAAAGAAATGTTAGATATACTAAGGGATAAAAAGACAATATTTATGATGATTGTACTGCCTATAATTTTGTATCCAATATTAATGGTAGGTATTTCAGGCATTATGACTATGTCTATGAGTAAGATGGAGCGCTCAGATATTAATATAGCTTTTAATTCTATACCAAATAAAGATATACTAGATATAATGAAAAAAGATAAGGATGATGAAGGGAAATTAATACTTACTAAAGTAGATAATTATAAAAAGGCTTTAGAGGATGAAAAGATAGCTGCTTATATAGAGATTGAAGAAAAAAATAATGTACAAAGCTACAAAATCTATACAAATTCATCAAAAGATAATTCAAGTACGGCCAAAAATAAAATAGAAGATGTTTTAAATGAGTATAAAGAAAACATAGTAGAAAATAAAATAATAGAACAGGGTCTTGATGTTAAACAAATTTTAGAACCTATAACTTACAAAAATGTAGATGTTGCAAAAACAGAAGAGATAGCAGGTTATTTCTTAGGTCAAATGCTACCATTTATCCTTATAATAGGAGTATTATTAGGAGCAATATATCCAGCAATAGATGTTATGGCAGGTGAAAAAGAAAGAGGAACATTAGAAACTTTATTTACCCTACCTATTTCAAATCTAGAACTTGTCATGGGAAAATATATGGCAGTATCTTTTTGTGCGATAGTAACAGCATTTTTAAATATACTGTCAATACTTCTAACTTTAGGGTTCTTACTTGTAACGGCAGGACCAGGCAATGAACTAGGAATAGCAAACTTTGATTTAAGTCAATTGATTTTACCAGGAATAGTTACAATAATATGTATATGTTTATTCTCAATGGTTGTATCAGCAGTTAGCATGTGTGTATGTTCTCTTGCAAAAAGTTTTAAAGATGCACAAAATTATATAACTCCTGTAACGTTATTTGTTATGCTACCATCTTATGTGTGCATGATACCAAATATAGAACTAGATAGCTTTACAGCTACAATTCCAGTTGTAAATATATCATTACTTATAAAGAGTGTATTATCATTTAAAACCGATATAAATTTAATAGCTATAGTACTTATATCTAATTTTGCTTTTGTAATTTTATCAGTACTGTTATTATCAAAAATGTTCAATTCTGAGGAAATACTGTTTGGAAATAATAAGAGTTTCTCTTTCTTAGAAAAAAGAAGTAACATCAAAAAAGGTACTATGCCAAGCATAAGTGATGGTGCAATCTTATACGCAATAGGATTAGTACTCCTTATATATGTAGGAACAATAGTTCAACTTAAATTTAAGATGGTAGGAATAGCTCTTACTCAGGTTATGATTATAGCGCTACCATTATTATTTGCATTTTATATTAAAACTGATTTTAAGAAAACCTTTAGTTTAAAGGCAGTAAGTCTAAAGCATGTTTTAGGTGGAATTTTACTTTGGATGGGAGGCTTTATAGTTATAAATATAATTACTCAGGTAATATTGTATTTATTCCCTCAAAATATAAAAGTAGCAGAGGCTTTAAGTAATGCTATAATTCTTAAAGATAAGTTTTTAATTAATTTATTAGTAATAGCTGTAATGCCAGCTATTTGTGAGGAGATATTCTTTAGAGGATTTGTTTTTACTTCATTTAAAGGTAAAAATTCAGCTAAGGCAGCTATAATAGTAAGTGGTATCTTGTTTGGATTTATGCATATGGATTTTTTTAGGATAGTACCTACAGGTATATTGGGGATTATATTTGCTTACTGCGTGTATAGATCAGGGTCTATATTTATAGCTATGATACTTCACTTTATAAATAATTCTCTCGCAGTTATAGTAAGTCATTATCCAACAAGTTCATTAGGCAAAATTTATAAAATTATAGAAATAGATTTTACCAACTTTAAAATTGGTCATATGATAATGCTACTTTGTATTAGTGGGGTGCTTATAGGACTTGGCATAATACTTTTAAAAAGTAAAGTAGATAAAAAAGAAAAAAATGCACAAGTTAAAGCTCCCTAAAAAATAGGGAGCTTTTTTATGATTTCTTCACTATAACTCATAGCGCTTTGTTCAGTTATCTCTAAATTTATAAGTGAAGGATCTATAGCTACATTTTTAAGATTTGAAATTATTATACAATAAGAATATAATAATTATTTAAATAAGTAAAAAAGATGTACATTATTTATAATAGGTGTTATAATTGTAATTGTAGCAATACAAGTAAATCAAGAATATCTTGATATAGGTTTATAGGAGAAGTCAAAATGACTAATGGAACAGTAAAATGGTTTAACAATGAAAAAGGATTTGGATTTATATCAGTAGAAGGTGGAGATGATGTTTTCGCTCATTTCTCAGCTATACAAACTGATGGATTTAAATCATTAGAAGAAGGTCAAAGAGTAAGCTTTAATATAGTTAAAGGTGCTAGAGGTCCTCAAGCAGAAAACATAACTATATTATAATATATAGATAGTTTGGAAAAAGATCCTAAATAGGGTCTTTTTTTTATGTGTATGAATGATTTATTAAATATAAATTGATGCAATTTACTTAAAGGGTAATTTAGAGGGGACATAATGTTGTGGAAATATAGTGATTTTTAAAAAAATGAAAAAAACATTATAAATTGTAGAAGGATATTAAAAAAAATGCTAGAATAAAGTGTCTAATGATATAATGAATTAAATACAAACAACTAAAATGGATTAATTTTTTAGGTGA
This sequence comes from Romboutsia sp., assembly GCF_035470145.1. Taxonomy (GTDB): domain Bacteria; phylum Bacillota; class Clostridia; order Peptostreptococcales; family Peptostreptococcaceae; genus Romboutsia_D. The sequence continues at coordinate 862 of NZ_DATIRC010000414.1, read as the reverse complement.
ATGAAACATAAATACTAAATAAGTTACTTAAAATATTAATAAATAGATTAATAAGTATAGTTGAAATTCATTTATCAATATGATATACTATATAATGAAAATGACAAATATGATACACTATTGAAAGGTGGAGGGGTAAATTGTTTAACTTAAAAAATATAAATGATAATTTATTTGGAGAGGTTATAATAAATCCTAGTCAAAAGGAATTAAGAAATTTAGCAAGTAATATGGAAGTAGCTACAGAATTTAAAAGTGCAAGCTATATAAGTGAAGTTAGAAATAGAAGTGCTAAAAATACTTATATAGTTGATGAAATAGAAACAGGAGTAGATCAACAAAAAATAAGTAAAGAAAAAGCTGATGAAATAGCATCTAAAGTTTTTGAATATATAAAAGATAAAGAAATGATAAGAGTAGATAGAAAAATGGGAATGAATAAAAAATTCTCATTTAACTGTAGATTATATATATCAAAGAAATATGCTAGAATAGCATATATGTGGAATAATACATTATTTAATCCAGATAATGCTGAAAATCCAGATCTTGTAAGTATATATATTCCAGAATGGCCTGAGAGAATTATGTTTGCATATCCAGAATCAGGAGTAACTTTTATATTAGGTAGTGATTATTTTGGGGAATCTAAAAAATCTTTCTTAAGAATGGCTATGTATAAAGTTAAACAAGCTGGAGGTTTAGGTTTCCATGCAGGAAGTAAGGTACTTAGAGTTTATGATAAAAACAACAAGATAAAAGATGTTGGATTTATAATGTTTGGACTAAGTGGAACAGGAAAAACTACATTAACTATACATGATCATGAGTTAAGTGGGCAAGAAAAAGCTATAGTAAGGCA
>NZ_DATIRC010000413.1:0-4593 GCF_035470145.1 Romboutsia sp. | reverse complement strand
CATACCAGAAGTCATAGTTACCAACATACATTTGTATTTTACCAAAATCAACGTCAACTATGTTCGTACATATTTGATTTAAGAAATGTCTATCATGTGATACGATTATAACGATAGAGTCTTCTAAATCCATTATAAAGTTATTTAACCAGTTTATTGATTGGAAGTCTAAGTGGTTAGTAGGCTCATCCATTACTAGTATTTCAGGTTTACCAAATAATGCTTGTGCAAGTAATACTTTAACCTTTTCTCCCCCAGTTAATTCTTTCATTTGCTTGTAGTGTAAATCTTTAGATATACCAAGACCCATTAACACTTTTTCTGCATTAGTTTCTGCATCCCATCCGTCAAGTTCAGCAAACTCACCTTCAAGTTCAGCAGCTTTTATACCATCTTCTTCACTGAAATCTTCTTTCATATATAATGCATCTTTTTCTTTCATTATAGCTGAAAGTCTTTCATGACCCATTATAACAACATTTAATACTGTTTCTTCTTCGTATTTGAAGTGGTCCTGTCTAAGTACTGACATTCTTTCCTTATCAGTTATAGAAACATTTCCTGTGTTTGGTTCTATATCTCCAGCTAATATTCTCAGGAAAGTTGATTTTCCTGCACCATTAGCACCTATTATCCCGTAACAATTACCTTTAGTGAATTTTAAGTTAACATCTTTGAATAACTCTTTATCACCAAATCTAAGTCCAACATTTGTAACTTGTAACATTAATGTAGTTTCCTTTCTTATCTCCGATTTAATTTTGCTATTATGCATCATTATTTATAATATAACAAATAATGATTTTCGTCAACCAACTAGACAGTTATTTTAACCGCCGTATATCACTTATATTAACACTATATCTTAGCAAAGCTGCATGCAGGATATTCACATATTTCACAATTCATACAAAGTCCTCCATGACCATATTTAGCAATATCCGCCTTAGTCAACTTTTCATTTATCAAAATTCTTGGTAAAATAACATCAAATACAGTTACTTTATTGTACATTGCACACCCTGGTATTCCCATTATAGGTGTGCCTTCATTATATGCAAGTAAAAACATAGCACCAGGAAGAATCGGTGAACCATATGTTACTAAATCTGCACCAGTTTCTTTTATAGCAGTTGGTGTTACATCATCTGGATCTACACTCATCCCACCTGTGCAACATATAAGTTCTGCTCCTTGTTCTATAAAATCTTTAATAGCTATTTTTATCATTTCTTTGTCATCTGAACAAATAGTTTGTCCTATAACTTTGCATCCAAATTTTTCTACCTTTTCTTTTATTACTGGTCCAAATTTATCTACTATTCTTTTATGATAAATTTCATTTCCAGTTGTAACTATTCCAACTTTCTTTGGTTTAAACTCTACAACATTTACAATTTTTTTGTCCCCTACTATTTTCTTAGCTTCTTTTAATTTATTTTCATCTATTAATAAAGGTATAACCCTTGTTCCTGCTACTTTAAGTCCCTTTTTTACTATAAAGTTATTGTGAAGTGTTGATAGCATTATATCATCTATTAAATTTAGTTCAAATAACGTATCTACATCTATTTTTAAAAGACCATAACTTTTAGATATAAAATCTATTTTGCCTTCTTTTATTTCACTAAATTCTAAATTATCTCCTGCTGTTAAATCCTTTAACAATAATGCAGCATCATTTTCATGTACCATACCTTCTATTTGTTCCCATACATATAAATGATCTTTCCCTAAAGATAAAAGTACATCTATATCTTCTTTTTTTACTATATGCCCTTTTTTGAAGGCTCTTCCCTTAAATTCTCCTGGTATTATTTTTGTAATATCATGACATAATATATGACCTATCGCATCTACTGTATTAACTTTTTTCATTTCCCACCCCTAATTTTTTATAATCTTCTTTTGTATCAATATCAAATAACATATTTTCCGAAACATCTACATATTTTATTTTAGAAGTTTTAGTTATTACTTTTTTACCCTTTTCATCATTTTTCAAATTCAATAATTCATTTATTTTATTATATGGAAATATAACTGGGTTTCCACTTTTGTTTTTATATCTAGGAATTATTATATATTCTTTATTTTCATTAAAAGTTTTTATCATTGTTTCTATATGTTTTATATCTATAAATGGTTGATCACCTACAAAAAACATATATCCATCGCTTTTTTTACTATTTAATGTACCTAATTTAATAGATTCACTTTGACCTGTATTTGCATTTTCATTATGTATATACTTAAATTTATACTCTTTACTTAACTTTTCTATTTCATTATATTGACTTACTACTATAACTTCATTGAAATTTGATTTTTTTACTGCTTTAAATACATACTCTATTATTGGTTTATTATTGTAGTTTAATAATAATTTATTTTCACCCATTCTACTAGATAAACCCGATGCCATTATTATTGCTGTAATCATTTTTCTTTTCCTTATATTTTAATATAATATATTAAATAAGAGTAGCCAATTTGGATATTCTTATAATTTTACGATGTAAATAGATCAAATATATTTTCTAATTCACTAGTCTTAGATTTATAAAACTCCGTATACTTACATTTGCTACATGTTACTGTTGAAAACTTTTTATTTTGAACATCAAGGATTTTAGAAAATCCACTTCCAGTTGCACATATTTCATCTGTTTCATATTTGTTATTTCCACATTTTGGACATATATAATTACTACTCATTTTTTACTCTCCCTTATAATTATATTTTTAATAAATTATAAATAATTTATAATTTTTCAGTGTTACAAATTATAGTTAAATCATTTTTATATTTATTAATTTCACATATCAATTGTTTAGCTATATTTTTATCATGGTTACTTTTAATTCTATTAATTAATAATATCTCTTGTCCACAAGCATTTTTAAATAGTCCATTTTTATTTAAAACTATATCAACTAAATTATTTATATCAACCTTAGTATTATTAATATTAGTTATTTTTCTTAATTCTTCTAGTCTATGTATATTTTTATCATTTATTTCCATATTATAGGATGTTATATCTAATATTCCTATAGTTTTAGTACTTTTAGGATAGACTATCGGTTCCTTATTATTCCAACCTTTAAGTTTTTTTCTTTTAGATCCATCACCTTCTATAAGTATTAAATCAAATTTAGGAATTAAATGTTCTAATTCTTTAAAATCTAGCCCTACTATCTTTTTTTCTTTATTTATATATTTTCCAATTACTGTTATTCCTAAATCTTTTGATATAATTATCTTTTTATCTTCATCTAACATATGTATATTATTGTAGATATTCTTACTTGGTACATATATCTTAGTAGTGGCAGTTATTAATACTCTCATCTTATCTTTATATTTATTAGCTATATAATTTATAAATGATGTTTTCCCACCTGCTCCAACTACACTTATAATTTCTTTTGGTCCTAATTTTATCATATTTTCAAGTTTATCTAAATTATTTACATCCATATATATACAAAAACCCCTAGAATAATTATATCATTATTCTAGGGACTTAAATATATTAGTTACAAACTAATCCAACTTTTATTTTTCCTTCATTCTTTTCTCTTAAATATAATGAGAATATAGCTTCGTAAGTATCTTCATTACTGTCTTGTATCTTCATTAATAAATCATTTAAAACTATCATCATATTTTCATCTTCACAGTAATTTGAATCCATTTCTACAAGTATAACTTCTTTTTTACCACTAAACTCTTCACTAGTTTTTATTGTATTTTCCAGTAAAGATTTTACTATTTCATCATTGCTTGTACCTTTTTCAAACTCACCATATGAATATTTTATACCGCTATCTGTGCATAAAGCTTCCTTAAGGTCACTTAAATCTATGTTTATCATACAAAAATCAGATATAGAATCAAGTAGCATATTTATTATATTTAATAAATTATTTGTATTTTCTTCATTCATTTTAAATTCTCTATTTAAATTTATTTCATCTTTATTTTCCTTTACTGATGAATCAAGTCCTATACTTAAAACTCTTCTTTCATTAGCCATATAACCTATAGCATTTACTATTTGTAGTGCTTTTTTATCTTCACTATTATACGTTAAAAATAATACATCTACACCGTCTAACAGCTCTCTTACATAGTCTTTATCTACATCTTGATTTATATTTATTTTTTCTAAATCCATATTATGTGCTATCTTGTTAGCTATAGAATCTAAAGTTTTTATACCATCTTCACCTATACCTATTATTTTAGCACTTTGTGTTTTTTCTATTGTATTCATTTTATCTCCTTACTAATTAGCTAAATATTTAAGATATATCCTTTAGCAATTTTGAATATTTATTGTTGAACATTTTAAATAAATGAACTTCTATTATAGTTATTACCACAAATTGGCCAAAGAATAAGTGTAATACTACTGACCCTATTATTATAGCATTTACTACAGTTGGCCACAATGATGCTATTAATATATATATACTGGTTTATCCTTTTAATATTATAATCACTTTAATATCTTTTTAGCTTCAGATATTCTTTGAATTGCTGTTATAAGTATAATAAAAGAAAATAAGTTTATTATAATATTT
>NZ_DATIRC010000412.1:0-3036 GCF_035470145.1 Romboutsia sp. | reverse complement strand
ATTCCATGTAAACCCTTACCAATTCACTTTCCAACCACTTCAATTCTTCCATCTGCCCACCACCTTATGTTCAGTAGAGGGAAATTAATCCCCCTACCCTTAATAACCTAAGCTTCTTAACTCATTTTCTAGTTCCATTTTTTCAGCTTGCATACTTTCATATTCCCAATTTAGCCTATCATTTAACTTTGCTTGACTTAGTTCCTTTTCGAGTTCATCTATTCTGTTAGATATTTCCATTCCCTTTAATTCTAACATTTATATATCCCCCTTTAAATCTCTTTCAGTTATCGGCTCGATATATTCTTCTTCCTCATACTCTTTTTCATTGTAAAAGCTTTCTTCATAATCTTTAAAAGTTGCACCATGCGAAAATAATTCCTCAAGCAACTTATCGGCTTCCAAGTTTGACATAGGTTTCATTATATAACACCCCCAAGAGAAGCTATTTCACTTTCTAAATCCTTTACATTAGATTTATATTTTCTATAAGCTTCTTCTTTTGCGAGATAATCTGATTCATTATTTCTAAGTTGGTTACACTCTGCAAGATAGTTTAAATATTCATTTCTAACCTTATCTTCTAAAGCTTCTATTCTTGTCATATTTGACACCCCTTTTTAATTTTCAATGAACTATTTGCTTTGTTACTATACTATTATTGTACCATATTTGAGTACAAAAGATACATTTTATTTAAAAATAATTTGAGAAACTTTCGACAAATTTCCCAAATCTTGATTTAATCTATTTCAATGTTTAACACTTCTTTTATTTTTTCTTTTTCTAGCTTAGTGAATTTTCTATCACCGTTTATTTTCTTATATAAAGCATTTCTTTTTATTCCTAACACTTCTTCTGCAAATTCTTCCAATGTGTAACCTTTAGCCTTTATACTAAATTTTATATCATTCATTTCGCAACCTTTCTAAGAGGGCTTTGCCCTCTATTAATATTCTATAACTCTTTCTAAAACTATCTTGACTTCTTGCCATGTTTTTAAATCTTGAATATATATGCAATCATATTCGTATAAATTATAACCGTTTTTAGTTTTTTCTATTTTAAACTGTGCAACTTCTTTGTCTGCTCTAAATCTTCCAATTGTTTTATGTTCTTTAAAATCTATATACATAACTTCATTTCCTTCTTCCATTTCCTTGCAAACTATACCTTTGTTTTTCTTTATAAAATCATATAATCTTTTCATTTTTACCCCTCCTAAAAATCTTTATACTTTATTATAGCATAAATGAGTACAAAAGATACTATAAATTTAAAAATAAATAAAAAATTTTCTAAAAAAATAAGGATTATATAAGTCCTAACAATTTTCCTAGCATAAATATAAAATATATAAAAGCAACTACTTTCCAAATCAAGCCTGTATTTTGAACTTGTAAAGGCTTAACTTCTCTAATCTGTTTATACAACTTCCATTTTCCTTCCTCAAGTGCAATTGTTGGAATATCTCGGCTTTGACCTTGTTTATTATATTTTGGTGAATACTTTGAAATATAAAACTGTTCCATAATCAAGGCATCAGATTCAGTCTTATGTCTTTGATATTCTATTTTGCATACACTACGATAACACTCTTGTGGCAAATGCCCTTTTGTGAAGTGATCCGTAATTCTTCTATCTATATTAACAGTTTTGCCATAGTATATAACTTCCCCTCTAGCATTGATAAAACGGTATGTGTAAGCCATTTTCCCTCACCACCTTATGATTATATTATATCACTTTTTCAAGTGCTTTAGATAGCCTTGAAAGTCTGCCAAAGTTACCAAATAAGTCTGAAATTCTGTTACTCCATTTGAATTATCAATTTTCGCCCTGCCCTTTATATTAATGTTTTCCAACTCACCATTTTTAATAATTAAATCAGATGCAGTTTTGTCGATACATTTCAATCCTATGCTTTGAGTAAAATTAATTTTCATCTTACCTAAAGTATCTCGGCTCAATTCTTGTGTGCATACTACCCAATATATACCAAATGCCATGCTCTTACATATCAATTTGTGCAGCCTAGCTTTTAGTTCATCTGTATTTTTTCCAACCAAAACTTGTGCAATTTCATCTATGACTATAAGTACAGGCTGAATTTTTCCTTCGCTGCCGCAGCTATTATATTCTTGTATATTTGCTGCATCTAAACTTCTAAACAATTCCACCCTTTCATCACATAAATTTTCTACCCAACCTAGCATTTCATTAAATCTGTTACTATCTGTTATGCAGCTGCTTATCACGTGCTTATATTTATCTATTCTTACTAAATCTACTTGCTTAAAATCTATCAATACAATTCTTAGATAATTCGGATTGTATCTATCCATTAAACTTAGCAGCAGCGAATATATCAAACTTGTTTTTCCCCATCTACTAGCCCCACCAATTAAGCAGCTGCCATCTTTGAAAAAGTCTATACATATTTCCTTGCTGCAATCCCCTACACCTACAAAAGCCTTTAAAGTATTTTCTACATCACTTTTATTACTTTTATAAGCAGCTAAACTCGGTATTTTATTCATATCAAAATCCCCCACTTCCATATATTTAACATCTACTGCAGCAGCTTTATATTCTTCTATCTTATTATTTACCTGCAGCAGCTTATTACCTGCAGCAGCTTTATTATTTGTTGCTGCTAGTTCGGGAATATAATATCCTTCTTTTTCCTCATATTCATATGTCCCTGCAGCAACTCTATAAACTATCCCTACTACATCAGCAGTTAATTCTACAACGCTCCATATAGCCTTTGAGCCTAATATTGCTACGTTAGAAGCTAATTGCAAACCACAACTAGCAAATGTATTAATACATACTAACAAGCTATCAGAAGTCGATTCTAAAGGATTTCCACTATTACTATTCAATCTATCATTATCATTCATGCCATAACCCCCTCATGAAATAGGTAAAAGCTAGAAGTTACCCCCTAGCCACCTTATACAATCCCAATATTTTCTAATTTTCTTTTAATATAACTTATATCTGTCCTTAGATATTTAATGTCACACTCCA
>NZ_DATIRC010000411.1:0-3003 GCF_035470145.1 Romboutsia sp. | reverse complement strand
TAGTAGCAACAAGAAAAGATGATACCTTAGTAGGAAGTAAGTTAATGATAACCCAACCATTAAATTTCAAGAATGAATATGAAGGCAAACCATTAATTGCAGTAGATACGGTTGGAGCAGGAATTGGAGAGTTAGTTATATATACAGAAGGAACAGCAGCTAGAAATGCAGCTAAAAAACATGATTCATCAATAAATGCTGCAATAATTGGGATTGTTGATAATATAGACGTATGGGAGGATTAACATTGAAATATATAAAACAAGCAATGGAATATAAAGAGTTAATAGATACTCTTATGAGTGATAAACACCATGCAGATGTTGTTTTGTATGGGGGAAATGTAGTAAATGTATTAACTAGGGAAATTTACACTGCAGACATTGCTATAAAAGGAAAGTACATATTACTTATTGGAGACTGTGAAGATTTAATAGGAGAAGATACGCTAGTTGTAGATGTAAGAGGTAAATATTTATCACCAGGATTTATAGATTCTCATATGCATTTTGAAAGTAGTATGCTTACAGTAACAGAATTTTCAAGACTTTCAATACCATCAGGAACAACTACATTAATAGCAGATCCACACGAAATAGGAAATGCACTAGGACCAGTTGGAATGAAAGCTATGGCAGATGAGGCAAATAAAGTTCCAAATTATGTTAGATTTGTAGTGCCTGCTCTTACTCCAGACTGCCCAAGCTTAGAAACTGCAGGGGTAGATGTAAGTTCTAAAGATATGGAAGATTTACTAAATTATAAAAATATAATAGGAATAGGTGAACTTCAAGGATTTAGTAATGCAAAACATGTATATAGAAATACTCCAGAGGTAATAACTGACTTATTAGCATCAACTACATATGCAAAAAGTATAGGAAAAGTAGTAGATGGTAATGCACCAGAGTTATTTGGAAAAGAACTTGCGGCACATATAATATGTACTGGAGGAAAATGTTCTTGTCATGAAACTACTACAAAAGAAGAATGTGTAGAAAAGTTAAGACAAGGTGTGTATGTATTTATGAGAGAAGGTTCTACTCAAAAGAATATGGGTGAATGTATAAGAGCTGTAACAGAGGAAGGTTTAGATTCTAGAAGATGTATACTAGCAACTGATGATATGGTTTCTGAAGACCTTGAAAAATTAGGACATATGAATGAAATAGTAAAAAGAACTATAAAACAAGGTGTAAATCCTGTTGAGGCAATACAGATGGTAACTATAAATCCTGCAACATACTTTAATCTTGAAGATAGAGGAGTATTATCACCATCTAAAGTAGCAGATATAGCTATAATAAATGACTTAGAGGAAATGGATGTTGAAGCTGTATTTATAGACGGTAAATTAGTTGCAACAGATGGAGAGCTTTTAGTAGATTTACCAAAATACACTTATCCTAATACTGTTAAAAACTCTGTAAAAAGAGAAAAATTAGTAGAAGCTGATTTAGAAATAAGAAGCGATAAAAAAGAAGTAACTGTTAGATGTATTAAGGCAATACCAGATCAAAACTTAACAGAATGCTTAGAAGAAGTAACAAAGGTTAAGTCTGGTGTTGTAGAAGCTGATGTGTCTAATGATTTATTATATATAGCTTGCGTTGAAAGATATGGAAGAAATAATAATATAGGTAAGGCATTTGTAAAAGGATTTGGACTCAAAAAAGGCGCTTTTGCAGAAAGTGTAGCTCATGATACTCATAATATAACTGTTGTTGGAACTAATATAGCCGATATGGTAGTTGCAGTAAATAAAGTTATAGAAATGAGTGGAGGTATAGCTGTTGTAAATAACGGTAGAGTATTAGAAGAATTAAGATTACCAGTTGGTGGACTTATAACTGATGAGCTTACTGGTAGTGAAGTAAGTGAAAAGATAGCAAGTCTTGAGAAAACTGTAAGTCAAGATTTAGGTGGTACTATACACGCACCATTTATGCATTTATCCTTCTTAGCACTATCAACTAGTCCTAAGTGGAAGATAACGGATAAAGGTCTTATTGATGTCAATAATTTTGAAATATTAAGTCCTATAATTGAATAAGAAGTTATTATAATTTATATGGACTGTCTTTAATAAAAAGGCAGTCCTATTTTGTATACAAAAAGGCTCCTTTTTAAGTCGTTTTTTGTGCTATAATTTGAATAGAATAAATAGGTTATATTAAAGGGGTTATATAGATATGAAAAAAGGGAATAAAGTGATATTTAATTTATTTAAGGAGAAATTTTTAAAATATAAGGAAAGGTCTATAGAAGAATCTGTAAGCAAGTATGCCAAAATATTAGATGATGATATAGATTTGAAGATACATATAAGTTATCATAATAAGATGTATACAACATATGTAGAAAGTCTACATAACAGAGAAGTAGTTTTTAGATGTCCTATTGATGAAGAAAATATCATTAGATATAATTTAGGTAAAATTATTGAAATAGAATTTATAAGCTATACGGGATTATATATAACTGAAATTTGCATAACAGAAAGAATAATAAAAGATGATATTATGTATTATAAAGGAAATATCAATTCTCCTATAGAGAAAAAACAGAGAAGAGATAATTTTAGATTACCTATAAACTTAGATGTTACCTATACATTGCCATTAAATGAAGCAAGACTATATAGTGGCAATACTAAGGATATAAGTGTAGGTGGTATGCTTATGGAAAATAATGAGCACTTATATGTAAATAAAAAACTTAAAATAACATTTGAGTTAGATAATAAAGTGTATAGAGTAAAAAGTACGATAATAAACAAAAGAACAAACTTTGTAAATGGTAAGTATCTGTATCATATAAGGTTTGATGATTTAAATAACAAACAGAAAAGGGAAATATATAGATTTATATTAGATGAACAAAAAGTAGAACTTAGAAGAAATGCTGGAATAAGATAAATTAAAGGAGAGTATTAATACTCTCCTTTAATTTATCTTATTCCAGCATTTCTTCTAAGTTCTACTTTTTGTTCATCTAATATAA
>NZ_DATIRC010000410.1:0-4306 GCF_035470145.1 Romboutsia sp. | reverse complement strand
TTATATGTATTTTTATATCCATCGACTACGATATCTATTTTGCCTGTTTCAGGACAAATAACTAGACCATGTACTATTACATCCTTAGGAATTAATGGGTGATTTTTAATACGTTCCACACTATCTTGTATAGATTCTTCTACAGATTCAAATCCATGTAGCCATTTCTTTACATCTATACCCGCATTTGAAAGCATATTTATCGTTTCATTTGATATACCTCTATGTGCAACTTTATTTAATAAATCATCTGTATTTAAGTTGCACATACCACACCCATGATGTCCAATAATTAATACCTCTTCTACTTCAAATTCATAAATTGCTACAGCGATACTTCTCATAATACTCCCAAAAGGATGCATTATAGCTGCTCCTGCATTTTTTATTATTTTTGCATCTCCATTTTTAAGATTCATAGCCTTTGGCAATAAATCTGTTAATCTAGTATCCATGCAAGATAATACTACAATTTTTTTATCTGGTTCTTTTGATGTTTCATATTTTTCATATTCTTTATTTTTTACAAACTCACGATTATATTTTAATATTTTATCTAATTTTTTCGTCTTACCATTCATAATTAATAATTCTCCCTTCTAATTCTAATATATTTTATCCTCTTGTTGAATTAAAATTTGCTCATAATTTAATATTAATAACTGTTTTATTTATGTGTGTCAAATATTGTATATTTTATAGATTTAGTATAGTATAATATAATAATAAAAATTAGTCCACTAAATAATACCATCAACTATTAGTTTATTTGTAATACCTATAAGTAGGTATTTTTTATTGCTTTTTATTTATGGTATAATTATTATAGTATTTGTTTCTACTAGGAATATTTTAGGATGATAACCTTCCTCAGCTTTTTTCAGTTGCGCTTTTACTATAATTCTCCATATTTATCCCTCCGTTTAATATAAAAATAAGTTTAATACATAAAAATATCTATATTTACTTTTCTACAACATGGCAACAAAATAAGCCCATAAACCGTTAATTATTTTAGCTAGACGTTTATGGGCTCACTCCTATTATATACTAATTATTAAGCTTTTTTAGGTCTTAAGTCTGATTGACTCAAGTGTTTTCTTATAATGTATGATGTACCATCTTTTTTAAATTCAGCTTCATATGAATATCCATACTTTTCAATTTCATAGAAGTCTAGTATTTTAACCGCATCTCCCGCTCTTAAAGATATATTTTTAGTATACGTATCACTACCATCAACATGTACCTTTATTCTTCTGTCTTTAGCAAGATATGCTATATCATTTATTTCAAATTCTCTTTTTATCATAAAATCTCCTTAAGTATATGTTTTTACAACAGATTGTATTTAATTATTATACACATAAATCACTATAAAAGCTAATAAATCTATTTTTTTTACAATCCTCTAATATCTTTATTTTTTTATACTTATCCTTACTGAATAAATTATTTTCTCTGAAGTAATATATAAAATGAAAAATATGTCAATACTATTACTTATAATAACTACAAGGAGATTTAAACCATGGATGATTTTATGAATTACTTAAAATCTAATTTGAACCTGCATAGATTTACGTTAGTAAAAACTACTGCTAATAAATTAGTTATATTCAAATGTTGTAGCAAATATACAAAATGTATATACATAAGCATTATTGACGATTATATAGAAATAAAAATAGATAAGGTATTCGACTTAAAAGGGATGTATCCAGGAATTGAACGGTTAATGATTTCTAAAAAAGTATTTAACAGTATGAGTAAATCTTTAAACTATATTCAAAAAAATATAGTTATTTAATTCTTTTAAATATAAAAATTTCGCTTCGTCATGTCGCCAACGGCCTAAAGTACTTCGCCCATGCGTCGCTCAAAAAACAGGCCCGTTGCTTGATCCACGTGTGGGCGAACTAATTCAAGTTTAGCAGTTGGGATTATAACTTACTATATTAAAAAGCCATAAAGATTTTGAAGCCTTCATGACTTTAATTTAAAATTTAAACACTCTTGGTATATTAATTTTTATAATTTGTTCCTATACATCTAAGTGCTTTTTATCTTTTTTATGTATTGTAAAAGTAAAACTTGAACCTTTTCCTATTTCCGACTTTACATATATTTTTTCATCTAAATGACTCATAATCTCAGAAGCTATAGATAACCCTATGCCTGTCCCTGTTAAAGCATGAGCTTTATCCACTTTGTAGAATCGATCAAAAACAAATGGTATATCTTCCTTATCAATACCTACTCCTGTATCACATACACTCACTTTTATAAGATCTTTCTCATCTACAACTTCTACACTTACACTTCCTTCAATTGGAGTAAATTTAAAAGCATTATCTAATAATATTACAAGTACTTGTATTATACGATTTTTATTAGTAAATACATCTGAAATATCATTTAAGTTATGTGCTATATTAAAAGTTATTTCTAAATCATCAGCCATAATTTCAAATTCTTGTGTAGCTTCTAATATCATTGACTGCACATTTACCAAAGATTTTTCAAGCGCTACATTTCCCGATTGTAATCTCGACAACTCTAACATATCTTTAATAAGTAATTCTAATCTCATAGATTCTCTAAGTATCATACTATAATATTTTTTCTTATCAATTTTTTCTAAAAATATATCATCATTTAAGGTTTCTGCAACTGCGCGTATAGACGTAACTGGAGTTTTTAATTCATGAGATACATTCGCTATATAATCTCTTCTAGTTTGTTCTAGTAGTTTCGCTTGTTTATCATTTTCTTCTAGTTTTGTTGCTAAGTAGTTAAATGCACTTACAAGTTCTCCTATTTCATCTTCTTGGTATTGTTCTATTCTACTAGAAAAATCGCCTTGTGACATAGCTATTACAGACTTAGTCATATTATCTAATGGTTTAAGCATTCTTTTTGTAAATATATATAATGGTATTATTATAGATATTAGTGCTAAAATCATACTTACTGCTAAAACTATATAAAATCCTTTTAATGATGAAGTAATATCCTCAGCAAGTTTAATTATAAATATAGCACCTATTATATTTCCTTCACTTTTTATAGGTTGACCTACAAGTATTACATCATTACTTAGCCCATACAGTTTAGTTACTCCTTTTATAGAGTTTCCATTTAAAACTGTACCTATATATGGTTCTAGGGCTTTGTTAACCTCATCATCTGTAAATTTTTCGTGATTATATTCATTTGAAATTTCTTTTTTTGATGTATCATAGCATTGAATAATGGAAGATTCCATTAGACTTGAATCTAATATATTATTTAAACTAAAATCATTATCTACAAAGTCATTAGCAATGGTATTTATTTTTTGTTGAATCTCATTCATATTGACACTTAAAAAATGTTGTTTTATTGTAAAGCTACAAAAAAATATTGTAGCAACTACTGCACCTATGGCTGTTGCAATTATTATTTTAAATAATCTGTTTAATATACTTTTTTTCATTATGATACCTCAAACTTATAACCTACTCCATATATTGATTTAATTTCCCATTTTAAATCATCTGTTGGAAGTTTTTTTCTGAGTCTTTTAATTTGAGTATCTACAACTCTAGTGTCTCCAAAGTAATCATATCCCCAAACTTCAGATAGTATATGTTCTCTGTTTAAAATATTGCCTGCATTAGAAGCAAGCATATAAAATATTTTAATTTCCTTTGGTGTAATTTTTAATAATTCACCTTTAACATAAACCTCATGACTATCTAAGTTTATTTCAAGGTCCTCATATTTAACACAGTTACTTAGCTTACTCACATTACTTGTTCGTCTTAATACAGTTCTTATACGTGTTACAACTTCCCTTGGGGAAAATGGCTTTGCAATATAATCATCTGCACCTAGCTCTAACCCAATTATTTTATCTATAGTTTCTGATTTTGCTGTAAGCATAATGATTGGTACATCACTATTTTTACGTATTTCTTTACACACATCAGTTCCAAATATTTTTGGCATCATTAAGTCTAATAGTATTAAATCTGGTTTTATAGTCTTTGCTTTTTTTAGTGCATCTAATCCATCATATGCAGATATATAGTCCATTCCCTCTATTTTTAAATATTCCCCTATTGTTTCATGTACTGATTGTTGATCATCACATATCAAAATTAATGTATTTGACAATTTCTCCACTCTCCTCTTTTGTAAAATCAATTGTAATCTCTAGTAATAATTTAAAAAGAAAAATGCTTTAGCATGGAAACTAAAGCATTTAGTAAGGTTAGGTTGTTACATCTATATCTAATTGCTTAAGGGC
Source organism: Romboutsia sp. (assembly GCF_035470145.1). GTDB lineage: Bacteria > Bacillota > Clostridia > Peptostreptococcales > Peptostreptococcaceae > Romboutsia_D. The sequence continues at coordinate 12 of NZ_DATIRC010000410.1, read as the reverse complement.
AAATTTAAAAGC
>NZ_DATIRC010000409.1:0-2475 GCF_035470145.1 Romboutsia sp. | reverse complement strand
ACCCGCTCTAGCAGCTTCCACAGCAGCATTTAATGCTAATATATTTGTTTGGAATGCAATATCATCTATTGTTTTTATAATTCTTCCAATTTCATTAGAAGTAAATGAAATTTCTTCCATAGCTTTAACCATTTGTTTCATTTGCTCATTACCGTCTTCAACTTCACGCCCTGCACTCAATGATAAAACGTTAGCTTTCTCTGCATTATTTGCAGTATCTTTAATTTTATCAGATATTTCTATAATAGTTGCAGATAGCTCTTGAATTGCACTTGCTTGTTCTGTTGCACCTTGTGATAACATTTGTGATCCGCTTGACACTTGATCTGATGCTGCCCCAACTTCTTCTGAAGCTGCATTTATTTGTGACATTGTTTCACTTAAATCATTAGTTATTCTAATCACTGATTTTTCAATATTTTTAAACACTCCTATATATTCTACTTCAGGTGCAGTATCAAAATTACCTGATGCAACTTCTCCTAAAACACGAACTGTGTCATTTATAATTTCCTTAGTTTTATTACTCATTTGGCGCATACTATTTGATAAAATACCTAATTCATCTTCTGATTCATAATTAATAGTAATATCAAAGTCACCATCAGCCATTTTATTTGCAGCTATTTCTATTTCTTCAATTGGATCCTTTAATTTCTTTGTAATATACAGAGCTATAACTATTCCTGCTGCTATAGCAAATAAACCCATCGCAGTAGAGATAAAACTTGTTTTTGATACTGTATCTTGTACTTGTTTATTAAATTCAATACCGTTAGCTTCTGCATCTTCATAAAGAGCTGTTGTATTTTCTACAGCCTGCATATATGCTTGATAATATTCACTATCCCCGCTTGTTGCCATTTCTTGTGCAGTCTCATAATCCCCTTGATCTATAACTTCATAAATTTTTAAGTATTGTTGCCTTAGCTCAGCTATCGAGCTTTCAATATCATCAATTAATTTTTCTTCTCCTGAAGAATCCTCACGAAGTATTTTAATTCTTTCATTAATACCCTCAAAGTTTTTCAGAGCTAAACCTTTAAAATCTTTAGTAGTATTAGGTGTAAAAACTGCATTCATAAGATTCTGGTCAGTGTAAACTACATCTCTACGAATTCCCATAGATTGATTTGTTGATTGATAAGGCCCCTCAAATAATTCCTGACTTAGTTTTCCTGCTTTCTTTAAATTAGATTGTGCATAAGCATTTGCAAACACTGTAAGTATCAACAAAACAATAAAAGATATACCTATCTTTTTACCTATTTTTAAATTTTTCATATATTCCTCCCTATAATTTTATTTGTTATGATTTCGGCTACATCATATAATATTTTTTTGTATTTAAATAATGAATTTAAATAACCCTATATCGTACCGTGACACATTTTACCATAATATTACATATTTGTAAAATATAAACATTTATTTTTTAGAGTTTTATTTTTTTAATGTCATATACTGTTTGCAAAACAAAAATACCGTCGATTTTTTTGACCTGCATTGATATTATTGATGTCATTTATAATAATTGTATTTTCTTGTGTTATAATTTCATTTATAAGATTTTAATTATATAAATTAGTGTTATTTATCTTAATAAAAAATATGAGATTTCAATTTGTATAGATTTTTTGATAAAGAAAAGGAGCTAATCTCTATTTTAGATAGCCCCTTTATGTTTATAAATATACTTTTATCTATTCCAGAATCTATTACATTCTTCTTTTACATCTTCACTTTTTCTGACTCTAATATTAGGAAACCATTCATAAGGAAATAAGCTTTGATACCTTCTTTGAGAATATCTACTATCTAATAACAATATTATCCCTTTATCTTCATCAGTTCTTATACATCGCCCTGCTGCTTGAAGTACTTTTATCATTCCAGGATATACATAAGCATAATCAAACCCTTTATTTTCTTCATCTAAATAGTTTTTTATTATATCCCTATCTATCCCTATCTGAGGCATGCCTACTCCTACAATTATAACTCCTATAAGCTTGTCATTTGTTAAATCTATTCCCTCAGAAAAATGACCTCCAAGTACACAAAATCCCACATGAGTCTCTTTGTTTTCTTCATCAAACATAGATAGAAATTGCTCTTTAGATTCTTCACTCATATTACTTTCTTGGATTACTGCATTTATATCTGGATTATTTTCTCTCATTTTTTCAAATACAAGTTCCATATACTTGTAAGATGGAAAGAAAACCATATAATTTCCTTTTTTAGATTGTACACAATTTACTATATATTTTACTATTTCATCACTAGTTTCATTTCGTTTCGAATAAGTTGTGGCTATATTATCTGCTATGATAATTAGCCTATTTTTTACGTCAAAAGGGCTTCTTAAATTAATAATATAATCTTCTTCTTTTGAACCATACATATCTTTGAAATAATCCATTGGAATAAGAGTTGCCGAAAATATTATAGTAGCTTTAGCTTTTTTCATTT
>NZ_DATIRC010000408.1:0-4380 GCF_035470145.1 Romboutsia sp. | reverse complement strand
TTTTTATTTTTTATCTCATACAATTCAACCATTTCTGTATTTATTGCTTTAAATTCTGCCATCTTACTCATATTCTACCCCCTGTATCTTAGAATGGTATTTCGTCACTATCTACTTCTTGGAACTCATTAGATTCTTTTTTATCGCCATTACCACCTAAAAATTCTAGCCTATCGCCTTTTATTTTGGTAAAGCTTCTTTTTTCTCCTTCTTTTTCGTATTGGTCAATATTTAATTCACCTTCTAATAATATTAACTTTCCTTTTGTTACGTACTGACACAAGTTTTCGCAATGCTTACCTAGCATTTCGCAGTTAATAAAATCAACCTTCTTGTTATTTTTATCCTTTTGGTAATTTCTCTCTACTGCTATAGTAAATTGCATTTTAGGAGTTCCACTTCCTGTTAAAAAACTTAATTCTGCATCTTTTGTTAATCTACCTGTAAATAAACACTTATTCATTTTCTTTTCTCCTTTTCTCTCCAAAATATATTATTAAATCAGTTAGTAACCATGTACCACCAACCAAATAAATCAATGCCAATGATTCCATTTCTTTCTCCTTATGTCAAATACCTTTTTACGAAATAATTTTCTAATTCTTCCAACTGTATTGGATTCCATAAATGCCTTTTTATCCCTAGTTCTTTTTCTTTAGCTTGCACTAATAGTTCAAAACTTGGTACTAATTTATGTGCTTTTATAGCATCTTTTATACTTATAGTTACATATTTATCTATACTTAATTTTGTCATATCCTCACTTGAAATTTGTATAGGCTCAATGTCATTGTTTACTGCTCTTACCAATTCCATCTAATCAACCCCCAAATTTAATAGTTCATCTACTAATTCACTAGCTTTTAAAGAAGCTTCACAAAGTCCATATTTACAGTACAGGCTGCACATTAAATTCCTTGCAATTTCTAGCATAATCTACCTTCTTTCATTAAATTTATTTTTACTCTATCTATTTCTATAGATAAAAAATCATAAATTTTATAAACTCTAGGCTCTATCCTTTTTCTACCGATAGGTATTTGAGTTTCTTCAATTATTCCAGTCCATATACTTGCATATCTTTCAATGTTTATAGCATCTTTTATATAATCTAGTAATTCTTTTCCTTCTACAAATCCATCTACATTCATTATAGAAGCCAAGTCCCTAACTATTTTCTTCTCTTTGTCATACCCTTTATAGCTTTCTATGTGTATATTATATTTATAATTTTCAAAATGCATTTTATTAGTATGTTTGCTATTTTTAGAATAAGTTATTTTAGATACTTTGCTTTTATTTTTATCGTTGTATTCATATTCTAAAGCATCTTTCAAAGCTATTCTATACTCAACTAATGCATTTCTTGTTGCCCAGTATGGACTGTCCCCTTTGTCCATAAAGTCCTTTGCTAAAGATGTTATGATCTCATATTCCCCCATTTTAAACACCCCTATTATTTTTATCTATTGTACGTTTTACTAAATGCTTTCCACATAGTTTCAATTAATTTAGAAAGCTTGATATTGTTTTTTTCACAGTATTTTAACATGTCTTGTAATATTGATAGGTCAATATAAATTGTTTTATTTACTTTCATTTGTTCACCTCTGCTTGTCTTTATATTTATATTATAGCACAAATTCTCCACGTGTATGTATGTAGAATAAAAATTATACTAATAATCGTATGACAAATTAAGACAAATAAAAAAGCTACCTAAGTAGCCTTTGCAATAATTATCTTTTCACCATCAAATTCAACTTCTACTTTCCTATTATCTGCATCAATTCCTAGTTCCTTAATCCAACTAATAGGCAATCTAATACTCGAACTCATGCTACCACTGCCACTTTTATTAAATGTTATATTTAACTCTCTCTTTTCCATTTTAAGACCTCCACCACATAGTTAATATATTTGTATAGGAAGCCTAGAAATTAGCTTCTAAACTTCCTTTTATTAGCTTTATTTGCTAATATTGAATCTCTATTTTGCCTTCCCAAACTCTATCCCTTGCCTTTTCCTTTGCTTCTGCTAAAGTATTAGCACTTGTTAATCTGTTCCAACCACCTTGCATTTCATTAAACCATAGAATATCATATTTTCCCCTGTTTTCCATTCCTGTATATGGCTTATCTACTACCTCGAAACTTATTCCTTCAATCTTGAATTTTCTCATAATCTAATTTCCTCCTAGTTTTTTTATTGATAACCAACTTATTATCTTAATTAAATTATATATTAACGTAACGTTAATGTCAAGTAGGCTTTCTAAATATTTTAAATTTATTTTTACAAATAAAAAAGCTACCTAAGTAGCCTTTACAATCTCAAACCCTTCAATATTTCCCTTGATTATTTCCCTCTTTAGCATTTCTTCTTTTAACCATTCAATTTCAGCTAATAGCGTAACTCTTTCGTGCCATATTTTAGGCTTATTAGCTTCTACATATTCCCAATCAATATTATTATCATGTAGCCATTTTTCTGCTTTCTCAAGCCTATTTAGTCCCTTTTCGTATTGCTTTATTAGTTCCTCTCTATTCACAATAGCAACCCCTTATTTTCTTTTAAACTTTTTCAAATATTCTTCCAATTCCTCTTTTGATAATTTATAAGTCTTAACTTCGCTTATAATGTCTTTGTTTTCATTTTCCCACTTATATTTTAATCCTATATCAGTTCCCCATGTTGATTTTTGCTTTGCCATTTCTAAAATTCTCCCTGCACTTTTATAAATTCATTATCGTAAAAATTTTTATTTAATTCTTGATTATTTATATAAAACCTTCTTCTATGCGTATCAAAATTTAGACCTACATTTTTATTTTGCACCCCTGTTGGTCTATTTTTTTCAACGCTAAAGATTGCATCATGTTCAAATTTAACCCCCTCTTCTTCTGTTTTGTCAACTCTAGTAATAGTAGTTACATAATCAGCTAAGTTAGTTATATTTGCACTTCCAGCTATATCTAATTTCGATACAACTTCACCTTTTGCAGTTTTTCTAGGGTGTGCTACCAAATGAACTATAGCATTATAAGTTAGTGCAAATTTCTTTAGTGCATTTATAAATATTTTTTCAGCTTCGTACTTGTCTTGACTATTGCCTAAGTCAATAGTCATAAGATTATCTAATATAAATACTTTTACGCCATATCGCTTCGCCAATTGCTCCATTTTAGATAATATTGAAGTATAGGAAAAATCAAAATCATTGTCATATATATATAATTTATTTTTAAGCCATCTACTCATTTTGCTTTTAGCTGCTGCACTTACTTTTGAGTATTGCGTGCCATCTTCTCTTTCTACCATTTCAATATCTTCATTGTTTGCTAAAGTATGAGTGATCCAATATTTCAAGTTTCCTTTTGTTAATTCGCCACTGAATATAAAACATTTATTATTTTGATGTATGCTTTCCAAAATGCACATTTGATTAACTAAAGTTGATTTTCCTGCCCCACTATTTCCTGTAAATACATTTAAAGTTCCTTCTACAAATCCATACATAACATTATCAAGCTTCTTAAACCCTGTTTTAATATTTTCAGCCTCATATACGTTGTAATCTTCTATATCATCAAATTCAGTTACATCATCAATAGCAGGATATTCAGCTTTTTTATATTGTTCAGCTACTGCTTCTTTTCCATGCTTAAATAACAATTCGTTAATATCTTTGCAGCTGCTCATATTAACTATTTTTACATTATTAAGTCTATTAGATATATTTCTAATTCCTTTTTTACCTGCTTCGTCATTATCAAACCATACTATAATTTCCTCGAATTGCTCTAAAAAGTCCCAGTTAGCTTCAATCCATTCTGAACTTGATGCACCTGTTGGAACTGATACCGAATTTTTTATACCTGCTTCAATAAGGCTTAAACAATCAAACTCACCTTCGCAGATAGTCAAACTTTTACTCATGTCGATTTTATCCATATTAAACAAAGTATTTATATTTGTATCTTTTTCAAACCACATCTTCAAATCTTTTTTATCTAACTTTCGTGCAGGTCTGAATTTATTGCTTATATGTTCTCCACGCTCGTTTCTATATTCAAACACTACATTCCCTTTATCAGCTTTCACACCTACATAATCTACAGTAGCCTTTGATATTTCCCTTTTACTTATATAGTCCATAACATTATCAACATTATTAGAGTACACGCTAGGCTTCTTATTTGCCTTTCTAATAGTCTTATTTTCTTCAATATATATATTTAAGCTAAAGTCTTTTATAATCGTTTTAATAGCTTCTAGGAAGCTTAAATTATAGTGTTGTTGGTAATGGTCAAATATGTCATAACTAGCATTACATGAAAAGCATTTATATTTTTTATTTTTACTATCAAATGCCATTAC
>NZ_DATIRC010000407.1:0-5277 GCF_035470145.1 Romboutsia sp. | reverse complement strand
ACTATCTATTCTATCTTAAGATTGATTAAATTTATTGTATTATATTTATTTTACACTTCTTGCACTAACTGGGCAAATTTATAGCTTTATTATTTTACGCTTTTACTAATACATTGAATAATTTCACATCGCTAATAGCTTCTATTCCATAGTTTATATCAGCTTCCATAGCAATCATATCACCTTTGTTTATTATTACTTCGTCATTTTCGTTGTAAACAATTTTGGCACTACCTTCAATCATTACAAATAAAGTTTCCATTTCATAGTATTCTTTATCAATACTTTCACCTTCAGCAAATGAGAAGAATCTTATTTCTGTATTGTCATTATCTATTAAAGCTTTACTAGCTATTTTATTTCCTGTATGCTTTATCATATTCTCCATTTCAATTGGCTCAAAAGGCTTAATATTTCTTAAATATTTCATATTTTAGTCCTCCTTAACTACAACAAGAAGCATTTTCATATCTTCTTTAGCTGTTACTTGATGTTGGATATTAGCCGGCATTACTACAAATTGTCCTTTAGTAGCTTCCATAGTTTCGTCACCTATTTTTATTGTTGCTACACCTTGGTGTATATAAACTAAAGCATCACCTTTCGCTGCATGAGGTCCTACACCTTCACCTTTACCAAATGCTAAAACTGTTACACCTACACCTTTCTTTTGTGCCATTGTTACAGTCTCTATTTGTCCTTCATAACAACTTACTAAACTATCAAAATCTATACTCTTTGATTTTTCTATATTCTTTATTAACTCTTGCATTTTTAACATCTCCTTTATATTTTAATTACTATATTGTATATTTGTTAAATATCTATTTCATATACACATTATATATTACATCCTACTTTAAAGTCGTAACCTATGTTACATTTCTTAATTTATTAAAAATTATAATTACCTTAAAGGTTCTCGTGCTGGGATCAAAACCAATACATCTATTAATGCCGGATGATAAATATTATTCTCTAGACTATAGAAGCTCAAAAGCCAATAAACAAGGCTGTGACTACTTTGTTAGCTTACATATGAATTCATCAACTAATAAATCCACTAAAGGGTGTGAAGTCTGGGTATATGATGAAAAAAGTAAGTTATATACTCTATCTAAAAATCTCTTCTCTAATTTATCTAATGCTTTAAAACTCAAAATGAAGCTATATCTAAAGGTTTTAAAAATACATATATCGTAACAAATTAAGAAAAGCCAAGTGTGTGCTCTTTGCACTCTTGGCCCTCTTTTTGTATAAAGCTGTAAATTTCTAATCAACTAATGTTTAACTTCGAAGATATGATACATTATGAATTTCTCATAAACTATGTTTCTAAATTCATAACATTTGATAAATAAAAAACTTTATATAAAAATATCACCAGTGCTTATCTCAATATGATATATTGCCCTAAGTTATGCTTATTGGATTCTGATATTTCTATAGTTTTAGTTAAAATTATTTTTTCATTTTACTTATCACCTTCTGTATAGCATCTTCATCAATTGCTATTGCATAACCTACTTCTCCTCCTAATATACGCCAAACATAATTATGTACTTTAGTCGCATTACTAAAGTCTCCTTCTTTCCACTTTAAAAGCATTTTCTCTAGTACTTTATCATTTAAATCCTCTTCAACTGATTTTATAGCTATATCTATAGTAGTTGGTGTTACTTCTGTTAATCCATATTTTATATTATTATTTTCTGCAATTATTAATGTATTAGCCATTGTATGTACTAAATCGATAACATCTTCATTGTACATATCAGCTTTAACTTCTGATTCTGTTGTTACAGGCTGTGACTCTATATGATTTGTAAATAAGTTATTATGTATAGAGTTAAATACTTTTCCAAATGGTGTAAATACATATGCATAATGTGGTATCATTATGAAAGATATACATATTATAAATACACCTACCAATAGTAATCCTTTTGTATACTTTTTTATTGTTTGTTTTTTAATTTCATTAAAATATACTTCTATAGTTTCTTTTAAATCCACTGGTATATTTCTTTCTTCTATATTTATAGCTAATTTTTCATAGTTTTGTTTTAATATTTCATATACTGCTTCTTCATCTTTAATCTCTATATCTTCTTTTAAATCTAATTTATCTATAATTTCTTTTCTCTCACTACTATCTAGGTTAAGAACTACAGCATATATTGCTATATTTCTTATGAATGTATCTATTACCGTATCCTCTTTTATATCAAACCTATGTATATACACTTCTTTTATTATATGCTTTAAAACTTGTTCTTCTTTACCTTTTCTAAATGTGCTTGCTACTTTATATATAATTCCACTATTTTCTCTTATTATCTCGTCTGTTTTTAACCTTGTTGCAATTAAAGATTGATGTCCATCCCTTAATGCAGTTTCATTTCTTTTTAACTTACTCATCCAAACACCACATTTCTTTTTTTAATAGCTATCTACCCAATATTTAATAATAATACATCTATATTAAATTGTCTATAATTCTATAGATTTCAACTATACTTATTAATCTATTCAGCACAATAATATGTAACATATCCAAGGTCTTTTAAATTAAAGTTTAAATTGCCTAACACCAATAAAGACTTTCTATAAAATTTTTTTCTAAAATACTTTAATATCACCTAAAACCTTAATTCCCTATACTTATCCCAAGAAGTAAACAATCTCCTGAAAAATCAAAAGGAGGTAGATTAATAGCTAAATTACTTCCTTTAGCTTCTTGATTTTTTAATGCATTTTTTAATTTACTTATATTCTTTCTCCCCTTTTGTTGAATTTTCTATATAAGCTTGACTATAATTAACGTATATATAATTAAGGATGTGATTAACTTGGAAAAACTTTTTTCCTCTAAAACTATAAAGAATTCTATTTATATCATAAGTTTCGTATTGCTAGTTATCTTTGCATTTTCTAATAATAAAATCTTAGGTTTATTAGCTCCTCTTTTAATATGTCTTATAGACTATTATGATTATAAAAATACAGGTACTTTTCCATTTTTATGTATTTTCTCCGCTCTAATATGTATAATTTTAATTGTAGCGATGATTATTTCTATGTTTTAGTTCTACTTTTAAATATTAAGTATGTTTCAATAATGTTAGTTTTATCTACACTAGGTATTATTAAATCTGGTAGTTTTATTTGGTTTACTGCAAGACCTGTTGCGTTATATATATTTACAGCACTTGCTATAGATTCTTTTAAGAAAAAATCTTTATTCGGATTTATACTGTTCTCATTATCTTCTATTGCATCTGGATTATCTATAATCATGTATTTATTAAATTCATTTTTTAAATTTGTATTATAATCTATATGCTAAAGCACCCTTGATGTAGTGGTTTTCATAAACTGCTCTGCTATCTCTGGGTGTTCTTTTTTAGCCTTTTTCTCAGTATCTAATTCTTTAGTAAGTCTATTCACCTTATCATAACGATTTGGCTTATCCTCTTTTATAAAAAGAATTAAACTCTCATGTTTGTACTTTTCTCTTAGAAACACGGAGTTACATATACAAACTATAGATATGGGTATAGATATACTATCTATAGTGGTTTTATCAATAATATAAATTGTGTAAAACTTGGTACAAATCCTCAAAAACCTTAATACTATAATATATAGTAAAAATCTTACTGGGGGTGAGTTATATGCAACAAATGGTGAACGTAAATGATTTATCTCAAACCTTTTACACCAAAGATGGGGAACTAGAAGTTTTAAAAGATATAAACTTCTCACTAGACGAAGGTCAAATCTTAACTCTACTTGGACCTAGTGGATGTGGAAAATCAACCATTCTAAACATATTAACAAAGCTTTTAAATCCAACTAGTGGTGATGTAACTATAAACGGAAAAATCGGATATATGTTTCAAAAAGACCATTTGCTAGAATGGCGAAATATTATGGATAACATAACACTTGGTCTTGAAATTCAAAAAAGTAAAACTGAGCAAAATATTTTACAAATTGAAAAACTCTTAAAAACTTATGGTTTATGGGAGTTTAGAAATATGTATCCAAAAGAGCTATCAGGAGGTATGAGACAACGTGTGGCTCTTATTCGTACTCTTTCTGTAAATCCTGATATATTACTTCTTGATGAGCCTTTCTCAGCACTTGATTATCAAACAAGGCTTTTAGTTAGTGATGATGTTTATAAAATTATTAAAAATGAAAATAAATCTGCAATTCTTGTAACTCATGACATTTCAGAAGCTATATCTATGAGTGACAAAGTAGTTGTTTTATCTAAGATACCTGCAACTGTAAAAAACACTTATGATATAGATCTTAGAAAAAATGAAGATTTAACTCCTCTACAAACTCGTAAAGTTCCAGGTTTCCAAAAATACTTTGACATACTATGGAAGGAGCTTGATTCTTATGAGACTAAGTAAAGATACTGATGGATATATTAAATATTTAAAAAATATAAAAAATGAAAAAAGAAAAGTATTAGTCTATCAATTGCTACTACTCGTAGGCTTTATAATATTATGGGAAATTCTTGCTAACCTTAAACTTATAAATACCTTCCTATTTAGTAAACCTAGCAATATATACCATTTATTTGTTACTTATATTCAAAACGGTGAACTTCTACGTCATGTTGGTGTGTCTGTTTATGAAACTATTTTAGGTCTTGTCATTGGTACTGTTTTAGGTATATTAATTGCTATTGCACTATGGTGGTCTGAGAAATTATCAAAAATACTAGATCCATTTTTAGTAGTCTTAAATGCTCTTCCTAAAACTGCTCTTGCTCCTATTATTATAGTTTGGGCTGGTGCAGGTATTAGTGGTATTGTTGTTACTGCTGTTACCATTTCAGTAGTTGTAACAATACTTTCTGCTTATAATTATTTTGCAAATGTTGATGAAGAAAAGGTGAAAATGTTAAAAAGCTTTGGTGCTAAAAAGTCTCAAATATTATTTAAATTAATAATACCTTCAAATATTGGTAATTTAATAAATCTTACTAAAATCAACATAGGTATGGCTTGGGTAGGGGTTATAGTTGGAGAGTTTTTAGTTTCAAGATATGGTATTGGATATTTGATAGTTTATGGAAGCCAAGTATTTAAGCTAGATTTAGTCATGATGGGGGTACTTGTACTTGCATTTTGCGCTTGGGTTATGTATGAAATTTTAAACATTATTGAAAAAATATATAATTCTAAAAGATAAAATAAAAAAAGTGTCTCTTAATGATTAAACTCATTATGAGACACTCTCTTTTATATT
>NZ_DATIRC010000406.1:0-5720 GCF_035470145.1 Romboutsia sp. | reverse complement strand
TAGAGTTTACCAAAAATATTAATTTTGGGGGGACAAGGAAATAGGTACATTATCTAAACTTGATAAAAAACTGCAGTTATATCGAAACAGTGAAATGTATCGTAAGTAAAGAATAACAGGTTAAATAATATAAATAAATATATTAATCCACGAAAGGTCCCCTTCAGGGGATTTTTTTAATTTCTAAAGCTATAATGAAAATATAGATAATTCAAAAATAATATAATACTATTTATATATACAAATAACAGAATTGGGGGTAACGGGTATGAATGATGTTATAAAAAATATAAATAATAGAGTGTCGCTTAGAAGATATAAAGACAAGGAAATAAGCAAAGAACATTTAGATATAATAATAGATAGTGCCATAAAAGCTCCAACGGCAGGAAATATGATGATGTACTCAATACTAAAGATAACAGATGAAAAATTAAAAGAAACTTTAAGTGAAACCTGTGACAATCAACCATTTATAAAAAATGCAAAAGTAATATTAATATTTTTAGCAGACATGCAAAAATGGTATGACTATTTTAAAGTATGTAATGTAGAAAATATAAAATCTCCAGGTATGAATGATTTTATGTTAGGTGTAAATGATGCACTAATAGCCTGCCAAAATGCAGTTATTGCAGCCGAAAGCTTAGGTATTGGTAGTTGTTACATAGGTGATATAATGGAAAACTATGAAAAACATAAAGCACTTTTAAACTTACCCGATTATACTTTCCCAGCAGCGATGATAACACTTGGATATTATCCAGAAAATATTAAAAGAGTTTATAGAGATAGATTCGATAAAGAATATGTTGTATTTGACAATGGATATAAGAGATTAGACGAAGATGAGCTAAAAAATATGTTTAAGCGTAAAGAAGAAAATATGCCAAAAACTAATACGCATGATGCGAATAACTTTGGTGAATTAATGTATATAAGAAAAACAAGTGCAGATTTTTCAATAGAAATGGATAGATCTATAAAAGAAGGAATAAAACACTTTACAAAATAAATAGAAATTATTTTAATAATATGAATATATAGTTCACTAATTACAGGTATAAGTTAATATTGAAACTAAAAGAAATGTAGTAGAGATATAAAATAGATGATATTATATAAAAGAATAGGAGGGATACCATGTTTTTTATAATGGGAGTTAGCCAAAAACAAAAGAAGCTAGACTATAAAGAGCTTAATATATGCAAGTGTTGCGGAAAGTATTCTAATATTGAAGTATATATGACTTACTGGTATTTCATGTTCTTTTTTATAACCCTTTTCAAATGGAACAAGCAATACTATGTTAAGACTACTTGCTGTAATAAAGTAGCTAAGATAGATGAAGAGATTGGTAAAAAGATTGAAAAAGGACAAAATGTAAATATTAATACTGATGAACTAGACTTTGGATGTGCTGAAAATAGTGTGAAAGTTTGCTCTGTGTGTGGATATACTACAGAAGAAGATTTTTCATACTGTCCGAAGTGTTCTAATGAGATAAGGTAGTTCAAAGAGTATAGCCAAAAGTAGATTATTTAGCTATACTCTTTTTATAATTATATAGATTATATGTATGATACAAAATTATATAAAGCTACTTAATATATTATTAATAATAGTTCTATTTTACATGTGTTATTTCTATTGAATTTAATGAATTTTCAGGATACTCTAAAACATCACCTTTGATTTCAATATCATAATTGCATATAGGATTTTTACAAATTAAATAAGATATAAATTTATACTTTGTTTCTATTCCTTGTGATTTTTCACTAGAATTAACCTTATCAATATCATCAATTTTAAAGTCATATAAAAATTGATGTCGGCAATTTGGGCATTTAATATTACAATTATAATTTATAGGTGTTTCTAAACTCATAAAATATACCTCCCACTTTGTAGTTTTATTATAAGTCTACATTCATTTTGTAAATATTTTCACCTATTTTTATTAAAAAATACATAAAGAGTAATCAAAATCTATATGCATAATACAATAATAGGAAGTTTATTTATTATATACAAATTTTAATTTATATTCATACTATATATAGATGTAAGTTTGAGGAGGATTGGGGATGAAAGAAATTAAATTGAAAAATGGAGAAACTGTAATTTTAAGAACTCCAACAAAAGAAGATGCAAAAGCAATGATAGAATATTTAAATATAATTGGTGGAGAGAGTGATTTTATAACTTTTGGTGCAAATGAATTTACATTAAGCATAGAAGCGGAACAACAGTATATAGAAAAAACTAATAGTATGGAAAATTGTAAAAATGTACTTACCATTATAAATGATGAAATAGTAGGGATTGCCTCTATAAGTTCCATGCAAAAAGAAAGAATGAAGCATAATGGAACTTTGGGAATAAGCTTTAGAAAAAAATACTGGGGCATAGGGCTTGGTAATGAGGTTATGAGTTGTCTTATAGAATGGGCCAAATCTAACGGTATAACAAAAAAGATAAGCCTTTTAGTTAGAGAAGATAATGAGAGAGGTATTAAACTATACGAGAAGTTTGGATTTGAAAGAGAAGGATTGTTGAAAAAAGATATATGCGTACATGGTGTTTATCACAACACTATTACTATGGGATTATATATAGATTAAAGTTTGAACACAAAAAAATGACAACCGTTAGGTGTCAGTCAAGATGACCTATTTATAGGTGATTTTTTATTTGTACTTGATAAGACTATTAAATACCTAATGGATATCAAAATACAAGGAGGCTGTCAAAAAGACAACCTCTTTAATCATTCTTTCTCTATATCTTTCTGTACTTCTTAAGTCCAAATACATTAAGTACATATAAAACTAAAACAAATGCTAAAAGTGTATATATATCATTTTGTATCATAGAAAAATCATATCCCTTAATGATGATACCATTAAGAGCATCAGCACCGTAATATAAAGGAATAACATGAGCTACACCTTGAAGCCACTTAGGCATACTTTCAACTGGAATAAGTCCTGAGAAGAATATCTGAGGAACTATAACAATCGGTATAAACTGCATCATCTGAAACTCAGAATTAGCAAAAGTAGAGAAGAATATACCTAAAGATAAAGCAACAAAAGCTATAACAACATTAGAAAGTAAAACTAAATAAACACTTCCAACTATATGCATATCTAGTACATAAATAGCAAATAGCACAACTATAATGGTCTGTATAACAGCAAACACACCATAGCCAAGTAAATACCCGATTAAAATCTCACTTCTTTTAATAGGAGTCGATAAAAGTTTGTATAAAGTTCCACTAGTTCTTTCTTTTAATAAAGATATTCCAGCCACCAAAAATACAAAGAAGAAAACAAAAAATCCGATAAGCATAGGATTTATAGTGTCAAAGTATGAAGTATCGCTATCACCATATACATAGCTATCAACTATAGAAACACCACTAGAAATATTACTTTTTAAATTTGGCACCTTAGCACTTATAACACTTGAGATATTAGACAAATTATTTTTCATAGAAACACTTTTAACGATAGCACCTATTTTTTGAGTATCTTGAGGAGAACTATTTTCATAAGTAATGTTTAGTTCATCACCATCAGTATATATAAAAGCAGATAACTCATCATCTACGATTTTATCTTTTATATTATCATCATTAGAATAATTTAAAACATTTAAATCTGCATCTTTTAATCCATCGTTAAACTCAGAAGAAGTATTGTAAACTCCAACATTTAAAACAATATCATCATCAGAGTTGAATAAAAAGTAAATCAAAGATAAAATAATAAGAGGAGCAACCATCATAAGTGCTAAAGTTCTCTTATCATGTATAGTTTGCTTGAATATTCTAATTACTAATGCTTTTATTTTCATTATCTATCACTTCCTATCTTTAAGAATACTTCTTCAATACTAGAAACATTAAATTCAGAAATTAAATCATCAGGTGTTCCAGTAGCTATGATTTTACCATCTCTAATCAAAGCAAGTTTATCACATTTTGCAGCTTCATCCATAACATGAGTAGTAACAACTATAGATTTACCTTGTAATTTTAGATCATGAAGCTCTTTCCATATATTTAGTCTAAGTGTTGGGTCAATACCAACAGTTGGTTCATCTAAAATAAGTAAAGTAGGATCTTGTATAAGAGATAAAGAAAGAGATAATCTTCTTTTCATCCCCCCAGAATAAGCACTAACTTTTTTATCAAGGTGATTTTCAAGGTTAACAAGTTTAGAGGTATATTCTATTCTTTTTTTTAGTTCATCTTTTTTTAGTTTAAATAGCTTTCCAAAGAATTCTAGATTTTCCTTTCCAGTTAAATCTTCATATAAAGCATCTGATTGAGCCATATATCCTATATCACTTAATATCTTTAGATTAGGAACTTTAGCGTTTAAAACTTCGATATTTCCACTATTAACTTTCTCCATACCCATTATGGCTTTGACCAAAGTGCTTTTTCCAGCACCAGAAGGACCGATAAGTCCAACTATAGAACCTTGTTCTATATTCAAGCTTATATCATCTAATATAAGGTTTTTAGAAAACTTTTTAGTCACATTTGACACCTTTATAACATCCATAATATTCCTCCAATTTAATCAACACCATGTTGATTACTATTTATACTTATATTATACTATTTATGAAAGCAAGCATAGAGATTAAAATACATATTGAATATGGCTGAGAAGTTTTAAACAGTCTTATTGAGTAACTAATTATTGTTTCTAATGACGAATTGGAGGGGGTAAACATGAAAATCACTGAAGGATACATGCCTTTTGAAGGTTTTAAAACCTATTATCGTATAGTAGGTGAAGCAACAGAAGGAAAGAAACCATTAGTACTACTTCACGGAGGGCCAGGTTCTACACATAACTATTTTGAGGTATTAGACAAGATAGCCGAAAGTGGTAGACAAGTAATAATGTATGACCAAATTGGCTGTGGAAATTCATTTGTACAAGGTCATCCTGAGTTATTTAATGCTGACACTTGGATAAAAGAGCTTATTGAACTAAGAAAACATCTAGGACTTGAAGAAATTCATCTATTAGGTCAGTCTTGGGGAGGTATGCAGGCTATTTGGTATGCTCTTGAGTATAAACCAAAGGGGATTAAGTCATACATTCTTTCATCTACTCTTTCTTCTGCAAAGCTTTGGGAAAAAGAGCAAAAAAGAAGAATATCATATATGAGCCAAGATGATCAAAAGGCTTTATTTGATGCAGTAAATACTGGAGATTATTCTAGTAAGGAATATAATGATGCATTAGAAAAGTTTATGGAAATGTACTGTGCAGGTAAGGTAACTGAAGATTCAGCAGAATGCTTAAGAAGACCTAAAAAAGCAGGTTCTGAAGCATATATTGTAGGATGGGGACAGAATGAATTTTCTCCTACAGGTACTCTTGCTGGATATGAGTTTACAGACAGGCTACATGAAATAAAGGAACCTTGTTTAATAACTAGTGGAGCGATATATCTATGCTCACCATATATTGCAAAAACTATGTATGACAGAATTCCTAATAGCAAATGGGAACTATTTGAATATTCAAGACATATGCCGTTTGTTGAGGAAAATGATAAATATATAGAAGCTCTAACTAAATGGTTAGATGAGAATGATTAAAATTATATAAATTCACATAAAGATAGAGATTAAGCAATATGAACTGAACCCCTTAAAGTAGACACAAGTTAAAATGACTTGT
>NZ_DATIRC010000405.1:0-1792 GCF_035470145.1 Romboutsia sp. | reverse complement strand
AAGTCATTTACAATATGGACTATAGTATTAATAGGTTTACTATCATTATTTATGGCACTTTTTCCTTCAATGTCTAATAGTTCTATGACAGAAATAATGCAAGCAAAAATGGATGCACTACCTCAATCAATGCTTGCTGCATTTGGTATAGAAACAATAGATTTCACCGATTTACTTCAATACTTTTCATATACAGGTCAATATATATTAATAGCAACTTGTATATATGCAGGAATACTTGGGGCAAACTCTTTAATAAAAGAAGAAAGTGAAGGAACAATAGAATTTTTATATGCACAACCTATATCTAGAGAAAAAATAGTAACTATAAAGCTTTTCGCTACATTTACAATACTTTATATAATGAATATAGTATTATTTGTTGTAACTATGATATTCTTTGAAATGTTTAAACCAGATAATTATGAGTATCTAATGGATTTAATATTTATATATAAAGGAATGTTTTTAGCACAGTTTGTATTTCTAGGTTTAGGATTTTTCATATCTACAATAATAAAAAAGGTAAGCAGTGCAACACCTATAATGTTAGGAATATTCTTTTCTACATATATGTTAGGAATATTTTCTACAATAATAGAAAAATTAGAATGGCTTAAGTATTTATCTCCTGTTCATTATGTAATGCCAAGTGAGATATTAAAAAATAATGGAAATATAGAATTATCTTATATGATAATATGTGTGGTTATTATAGTAATTAGTATTTTATTAACATTTTACAGATACAAAAGAAAAGATTTTGAAATGTAAAAAGAGTGGTGACGTTTTATATGTATACTAAATTTAACAATTTAAATGATAAAAAGAAAAATGATATTATAAATGCATCTATAGAAGAATTTGCGCAAAATGGGTATTATAAAGCCTCTACTGACAAAATAGCATCAAATTCATCTATTGCCAAAGGAAGTCTATTTCATTATTTTAAAAACAAAAGAAATTTATATTTATATATAGTAGAGTTTTGTATGGATTTTGTAAGTGAAAAAATTATAAACGAATCAGAAAATATAAAAAGTGATGACTTTTATGAAAGAATAAAGTTAATAGCTATATATAAACAAAGTATATTTATAAGCTATCCATTGCATGCTAAGATAATATCAGATGCTTTGATTATAGATAATGAAGAAATAAAAGAATACACTCAAATTATTATTAATAAATCCCAAATGGAAAGTATGAATTTTATACAAAATTATATAATAAAGTTTATGAATACAAATTATCTACATGAGAGAGCAACTATTGAAGATGCATTATTTATAACAACAACAGTATTTGAAGCAATAAGTAAGAAATATATAGAAATGCATAAAAAAAATCCGAATGAATTTTCAGATAATAAAGAAGAAATTTTCAAGGAATTTGACAGATATATAGATATATTAAAATATGGACTATATAAATAAATCAAGTTTTCATGTAACATTATGAAAAAATACGCATATTTATACAATAAGAACGTTAATTTATAGGTTTTATTGGGGGCATAAATATGGCTAAGAAAGTTAAATCAAATACTAATTCTAATAAAAAATCTAATTCTAAAAATAATGAAAATTCAAAGAATATTAAAGGTTTAAAAATCACAAATAAGAAGAAAAATAAAAAAACAAATTCTAAATTAGATATAAATCAACAGTTAAAGAAAATATTACTAGAAAAATTAATAGATAAGATTAAATAGATAAAACCTGTAGGGAAATTCACCTACAGGTTTTATCTATTGTATAAGATTAGTTATATATGGAAAAATTAAATAGTA
>NZ_DATIRC010000404.1:0-19149 GCF_035470145.1 Romboutsia sp. | reverse complement strand
AAGGAATAACTCCTATTCATAGAAAGAGCTTTTTAAAAAATATGCTATAATTAAATTGTATTTTTATAAATAATTGAATAAAATGGGGGTTTAATAATGGATTTTAAAGAATTACAAGAAAATGCACGAAAAAATTTGAATGGAAGTTGCAAAGTTTGTAAAGTATGTAATGGTATAGTTTGTGCTGGAGAAGTACCAGGAATGGGTGGAAAAGGAAGTGGATCTTCATTTATTGAAAATAGCAAAAGTTTAGAAAAAATAAAAATAAACATGAGAGTAATTCATAATGTATCTAATCCTGATATGTCTATAGAATTATTTGGGCAAAAAATGGATGCACCTATATTTGCAGCACCAATAACAGGAACTACTTTAAATATGGGTGGGCAAATATCTGAAAGAGAATATATAAAACCAGTTGTAAAAGGTTGTTCAAATAGTGGAATATATGCTATGGTAGGAGATACTGCAGTAGATGAATTTTTAATAGAAAACCTAAGGGTATTAAAAGAAAATGATGGTTCAGGTATTGTATTTATAAAGCCTTGGGAAAATGAAGATATAATAAATAAAATTAAACTAGCAGAAGAAGCTGGTGCAATAGCAGTAGGTGTTGACATAGATGCATGTGGACTTGTAACTTTATCAATGCATGGGAAAAAAGTAGTTCCTAAAGATATCAAATCTTTAAAAGAATTAAAAAGATCTACTAAATTACCATTCATATTAAAAGGAATAATGACAGTTCAAGATGCATTAATGGCAGTAGATGTAGGAGTAGATGCTATAGTAGTATCAAATCATGGAGGAAGAGTACTAGATTGTACACCTGGAGTTGCAGAAGTACTACCTCAAATAGCAAAAGCAGTAAAAGGAAAAGTAACTATACTTGCAGATGGAGGAGTTAGAAGTGGTGTAGATGTTCTTAAAATGATAGGTTTAGGGGCAGATGCAGTATTAATAGGAAGGCCATTTGTAACAGCTTCATTTGGAGGTCAAACTGAAGGTGTAGAAACTTATATAAATAAAATAAAAAGTGAACTAAGTGCAACAATGATCCTAACAGGATGCCAATCTATAAAAGATATAAATAACAGAGTAATCTATAAGAGTATGGTAGATAATAAAGGAATACATATAATTTAATATTAAAAGCCCTATGAAATTTCATAGGGCTTTTAATATTAAATTATAGTGTATTCATTAAAACTTATATCAGGCTATATTTAAATTTAATAAATGATTATATAGGTATGAACTTATAGATACATAGTAAAACTAATAGTGATAAATCGCATTTAAAAGCATCTTAAAGTCATCTATAAACAAAATAGATATATTATATTAAAGTCATAATTAATATTTATTAAAATGGATTTGCAGGAGTTTTTATAATGTTTGATTGTTTAATTTGAGATATTGTATTGTTGTAAGAAGCTTTAACTTGACTTATAGGTAAATTTTCAATAGTATCTAATTGATTTTTATCATATATAGGTATTATTTCATAAACGTCTTTTCCTGATTTTTGATATTTATTAATCCATGTTGGGACACATTCTACTTGTGATACATAAGTTTTATTTTCATTAAAATCTTTAGTAATTTCAATATTTACCATTAACCCATCTTCAGTGAAAGGAGATCCTAAAAGTTCTTTTCTTTGGTTAGAAAGAAAATTACCAAGGGAGTATATTACTAAAGTATCATTAGTACCGTTCGATGATTTTATCATTTCAACAGGTTGTACAACATGAGGATGTGATCCTATTATAATATCAACTCCATAATCAGAAAGTTTTTGAGCTAATTTAGTTTGAAATTCACTAGGTGCCCTTTGATATTCATTACCCCAATGAAGTATGACTATTTGTATGTCAGTATTTTTAATATTATCTAATTGTTCTTTTATAGTATTAAAGGCATTGTCTACACTATACATATCAAATATATTCATCTTATCTTTAGACTCATTTGATATTTGTATTCCGTTTACATATTTAGTGCCATTCTTTATCTCACCATAAGAAAAAGAAGTTATACCTAAGATTATATCATTAATGTCTTTTATTATATAATTTTTATCGTCTAGATTTTGAACGGTACCAACTGTTTCAACTCCTTTTTCTTTGGTAACCTGTAATGTTCTTTTAACTCCTAGATCGCCCTTATCAAAAGAGTGGTTATTTATAGTGGATAAAACATCAATGCCTGCATTCTTTAATGCATCTATTAGAGTATCAGGAGAATTAAATGCTGGATAGGAAGTATAAGGAATAGAAGGGCCGGCTAATGTGGTTTCTAAGTTTGCGATAGATAAATCAGATTTTTCTATGAAACTACCAACGCATTGGAAGTTATTATCAAAATTATAAGATTTTGATGAAGCATCATATTGAGCTTGAAGTTGTGGTTTATGAGCCATAACATCTCCAACTGTATTTAAATTTATTTTCTTATAACTTTTTGAGGTAGTTATTGCTTGTATAACTTCATGATTTTTATGATTTATGGTATTTTTACTCCTATTTTCAAATATTTTAGACATTCCCATAACCAAAAAGCTAGCGAATAAAACTAGTAAAGATAGAAATAAAACTAATTTCTTTATTCTTATTCTTGATTTTATTTTTTTATTTTTATTTCTTTTGACCCTAGACATATGCATACCCCCTTATATAGTAATATTAGTATTAAAAACCAAAATTTTCAATTATAAAACTAAAAATAGTATACATGAATATACATAAGGTAATAATGACAAAAAAGTTTCAAATTAGGAGAAAATATGAATAATAAAGAAAAGGGCTATTTAGGAGAAGATATAGCATGTAAATATTTGATAAGCAAGGGTGCAGAAATACTAGAATCTAACTATAAAATAAAAACCGGAGAAATAGATATAATTACAAAACTAGAAAATGAAATTATATTTGTAGAAGTGAAATCAAGAAGCAATATGAGATATGGATATCCTTCTGAAGCTGTAAATCATAAAAAAATTAAGAAAATAATAGGTACTGCAAAATATTATATCTTAAAAAATAATTTATATAATGTACCGATTAGATTTGATGTTATAGAAGTTTATTTAAATGAAAATAAAGTTAATCACATAGTGAATGCTTTTTAAGGAGGGAATATGCTTAGTATTATAAACGCAAGTAATTTAATAGGAATAGAAGGTTTTTTAATAAAGGTAGAAGTTGATATAACAAACGGTATACCTTGTTTTAATATAGTTGGACTTGCAAGTACAGAAATAAAAGAAGCTCGAGATAGAGTTAAATCGGCCATAATGAACAGCGGATATAAATTTCCAAACTCTAGAATAATTGTAAACTTATCTCCGGCAGATATGAAAAAGGAAGGTTCATTTCTTGATTTACCCATAGCTATAGGAATTTTGAGAGGGCTTATAAAAAAAGGTAATGACTATTTAAATGAAAGTATGTTTGTTGGTGAATTATCTTTAGATGGAAGAATACGAAAGGTAAAAGGAATATTACCTATAGTAATAGGAGCAAAAAAACGAGGGATAAAGAGAATTTTTTTACCTATAGAAAACATAGTAGAAAGTTCTTTTGTAGAGGATATAGATATAGTACCTGTAAGTACCTTAAATGAATGTATTGGATTTTTAAATGATAATTTAGCAATTAATACGGAAGAAATTTTATCTATAAAAAAAAGCAACTGTAATGAGGAAAGTAGGAAATGTTATGATGAAGACTTTGAAGATGTAAAAGGAAATTATTTTGTCAAAAGAAGTGCAGAAATAGCAGCTGCAGGGAATCATAATATACTTATGATAGGTCCGCCAGGGTCTGGTAAGACTATGATTGCAAAGAGAATTAGAACAATACTTCCTAAAATAGAAAAAGATGAAATGATAGAAGTTAGTAAAATATATAGTGCATCAGGTCTTATAAATGAAAGTGAAGGCATAGTTTATAAAAGGCCATTTAGATCTCCACATCACACTTCAACAAGGCAATCATTAATAGGAGGAGGAGCTAATGCAACACCTGGAGAGGTAGTATTAGCTCATAGAGGGGTATTGTTTTTAGATGAGATAGCAGAATTTGATAGGCGTATATTAGAAACCTTAAGGCAACCCATAGAAGATAAGTATATAAATATATCTAGAGTAAAACAAACTATAAAATATCCATGCAATTTACTTTTAGTAGGTGCTATGAATCCATGTCAATGTGGATATTATTTATCAGACAATGAATGTACGTGTAGAGGATTTGAAATAAACAGATATATAAATAAAATATCAGGACCTTTATTAGATAGATTTGATATATTTATACAAGTCAATTCTGTATCTTATGAAGAGTTAAATAATAATAAGAATAAATCGGAAAACTCACAAAGTATTAGAAATAGGATAGAAAATGCAAGAAAAATTCAATCAAATAGATTTAAAAATGAAAATATAAAAACAAATGATGAAATAAAATCATCTAAGTTATTAGATTATTGTAAATTAGATGATAATGCTTCAAATACTACAAAATTAATATTAGATAAATATAAATTAAGTAATAGAAGTTATACTAAATTACTAAAAGTGGCTAGGACTATAGCTGATTTAGAAAATAGTGAAAACATAGATTCAGATCATATTATGGAAGCTTTTTCTTTTAGGAAAGCTTATTATACTTATTTTAAGTAGGAGTAAATTATGGAAAAAAGAGATGCGTATTTGTGGTTAAATTCAATAAATGGAATAAGTAATAAAACTATAGACATAATAAAAAATAATATAATTAATATTGAAGAATTAATAAAATTAAGTGATAGAGAAATACATAGTTTAAAAAATATAAATTCAAATATTAAGGAAAATATAGTAAAATATAAAAGTCTTGCTTATTTAGATAGTATAAAAGAAAAATTAAATAAGGAAAAAATAAATTATATTTGCATAGAAGAAAAAGGTTATCCTAATAACTTGAAGTATATACATGATGCACCAAATATATTATTTTATAAAGGTGATATAAGTATTGTAAATAAAAATATTGGACTTGCTGTGGTAGGTTCAAGAAAGGCAACAAGGTACGGTATAAATTGTGCTACTTCAATTAGTAAAAATCTTTCTAATTTAGGAATTAATATAATAAGTGGGCTAGCTATTGGAATAGATTCTTATGCTCATATAGGATGCATGGAAGGTTATGGAAAAACGATTGCTGTTTTAGGTTCTTGCGTTCATAATATTTTGCCTAAAAAAAATATTTATTTGGCTAACAAGATATTAGAAAATGGGGGATTAATAATTTCCGATTATAATATAAATTCTAAAGTTTTTCCTAGCAATTATGCAAACAGAAATAGGATAATAAGTGGAATTAGTGAAGGAATAATAGTAGTTGAGGCAGCTAAAAAAAGTGGAGCCTTAATTACCGTAGAATTTGGGTTAGAACAAGGTAAAAACATATTTGCAGTACCGGGAAATATAAACTCCTGTATGAGTGAAGGATGTCACAAAATCATAAAAGAAGGTGCAAAATTAATAAACAATATAGAGGACATTTTAAATGAATATAAAATAATTAATATTGAATGTAAAGAAAATTTAAAAAAGTATGATAATATAAACTTAAGTCAAGAAAGTATTCAAATAATACATACTATAAAAAAACAAGGTGTCTTGCATATAGATGAAATTTGTGATAATACTAGAATGGAAATAAAATCTGTAAATACAATTTTAAGTGAGTTAGTATTAAAAGATGTATTAGTAGAAATGAATAATAAAACATACAGTTTAAATGTATAAATAACATAGATAGTGGGGGTGTGTGGTTTATGGCCAAAACATTAGTCATCGTGGAGTCGCCTGCGAAAGCTAAAACCATAGAAAAATTTTTAGGAAAAGGACACTATACAGTTAAAGCTTCGGTAGGACATGTTAGGGACTTGCCTAAAAGTAAATTAGGTGTGGATATAGAAAATAATTTTGAGCCACAGTATATAAATATACGAGGTAAAGGCGATGTAATAAAAGAATTAAAAAAAGAAGCAAAAAAATCTAAGAAAGTTTATCTAGCAACCGATCCAGATAGAGAGGGAGAAGCTATATCATGGCACTTGGCTCATATATTAAGCTTAGATGAAAAAGAGCAATGTAGAATAGAATTTAATGAAATAACTAAGGATGCTATTAAAAAAGCTATAAAACATCCGAGAAATATAGATATAAGCTTAGTAGATGCTCAACAAGCTAGAAGAGTTTTAGATAGATTATTAGGATATCAGATAAGCCCAATACTTTGGCAAAAAGTTAGAAAGGGTCTTAGTGCTGGTAGAGTGCAATCAGTAACAACAAAATTAATATGTGATAGAGAAAAAGAAATAAAGGCATTTATACCAAAGGAATATTGGACTTTAGATGTTGAAGCTAAAACAGAATCTAACCAAGATATAAATCTGAAATTTTATGGGAAAGATAATAAAAAATTAGAAATAGAAAATGAAGAAATGGTAAATGATATTTTAAAAGGTATAGAAGGA
Source organism: Romboutsia sp. (assembly GCF_035470145.1). Taxonomy (GTDB): domain Bacteria; phylum Bacillota; class Clostridia; order Peptostreptococcales; family Peptostreptococcaceae; genus Romboutsia_D. Next base: position 12,618 of record NZ_DATIRC010000404.1, on the reverse strand, counting down.
AAGAATTTAGATATAGTAGCTATAGAATCTAAATCTAGAAGAAAGTCAGCTCCAAAACCATTTACAACAAGTATGTTGCAACAAGAGGCTGCAAATAAACTATCATTTACAACAAAGAAAACAATGAGTATAGCACAAGAATTATATGAAGGTATAGATATAGACAAAGAAACGGTGGGTCTTATATCTTATATAAGAACAGATTCAAAAAGGATATCTGATGAAGCTAAAGAAAGGTCAAAAAATTATATATTAGAAGAAATAGGAGAGAATTATTACAAGGATACTTCTGATAAAAAAGATAAAAAAGAAACAAAGAAGGTTCAAGATGCTCATGAAGCAATAAGACCAACGTATGTAGATAAAACTCCAGATAGTATAAAAAGTTCTTTGACTAAAGATCAATATAAGTTATATAATTTAATTTGGAGAAGATTTGTAGCTAGTCAAATGGAAGATTCAGTGTTTGACATATTAAATGTAGAATGTAAAATAGGTAATTATATATTTAAAGCAACTGGTTCTAAAATGAAATTTGATGGATATACTAAAATTTATAATTTCACGGATAGAGAAGATAAGATATTACCAACAATAAATGAAGGTGATATTTTAAAATTAGAAAACACATTACCGGTTCAACACTTTACTCAACCACCACCAAGATTTACAGAAGCAAGCTTAGTAAAAACATTAGAGGAATTAGGTATAGGTAGGCCAAGTACTTATGCACCAACAATAAGTACTGTGTTAAACAGGGAGTATGTTGAAAAACAAGGAACTAGTTTATGTCCAACTGAGCTAGGAATAATAGTAACAGAAATATTAGAAAATAATTTTCAAAAGTTTATAGATGTTGATTTTACAGCTCAGATGGAAAGCAAGTTAGATGAAATAGAAGAAGGTAATACACAGTGGAAGGAAGTTGTATCTGAAGCGTATGAACCTTTAAAGGAAGCTATAGAAATAGCTAAAGAAAGTATAGAAAAGATTAATATGGATGAAGAAACAGATGAAATATGTGAAAACTGTGGTGAAAACATGGTTATCAAATATGGAAGGTTTGGAAAATTTATGGCTTGTAAGAATTATCCAGAATGTAAAACAACAAAGCCACTTGTAAATAAAATCGGAGTTAAGTGTCCAAAATGTCATGAGGGAGATATTATACTTAGGAAATCTAAAAAAGGTAAAGCTTTTTATGGATGCTCTAAGTATCCAGAATGTGACTTTATAGAATGGAAAAAGCCAACAGGAGACGCTTGTGATAAATGCGGTTCTTATATGATAGAAAAAATAACTAAGAGTGAAACGAAAGTGATTTGTTCTGATAAAGATTGCCATAAAGAACATGGTAAAGATATTGATAAAGACAATGATAAAGAATTAATGAATGAAAATATCGAAAATTAAAAAAATAATAACAATTGTATTGAAAAAGATTTCAATTTATGTTAATATTTCAATTGCACAATTTAGCATAAAATAGGGAAAATATTTTAAATAGATAAATGTGAAGATAAAAGCTTATAAAGGCATAATTTACATGAGGAGATGAATTATAAATGGCAAGTGAAGTGTTACAAAAAACTAGAAAAATAAACAAAACGTTACAGACAAGTGGTGGAAGCAATGTCTCTTTCGATTTATTAGCCGGAGCATTAGGAGAAGTATTAAACGCAAATGCATATGTATTAAGTTCTAAGGGTAAGGTATTAGGATTATACCTTAATAATGAAAAAGATAGTTCAGTAGTAGAAGAAGAAGGAACTAAGCAAAAAAAGTTCCCTACTGAATACACTAAAAATTTATTGAAAATTTCAGAAACACAAGAAAACTTAACAGGGGAAGACTTACTTGAAATATTCACATTTGAGCAGGAAAGAACGCATAAAAATAATACAATAGTACCTATATTAGGTAGTGGTCAAAGACTTGGGACTTTAGTTCTTTCAAGATATGATGAAGCTTTTACAGATGATGATTTAGTTATAGCAGAATATAGTGCAACAGTAGTTGGGCTTGAAATATTAAGGTCTATAGGTGAAGAATTAGAAGAAGAAATGAGAAAAAAAGCTGTAGTACAAATGGCTATAGGAACATTATCTTATTCAGAACTTGAAGCTGTAGAGCATATATTTGAAGAATTAGATGGAAGAGAAGGATTACTTGTTGCAAGTAAGATAGCTGATAGAGTTGGAATAACAAGATCAGTTATAGTAAATGCCTTAAGAAAATTTGAAAGTGCGGGAGTTATAGAATCAAGATCTTTAGGAATGAAGGGTACGCATATAAAGATACTTAATGATAAGCTTATAGATGAATTAAAAAAATTAAAAAGTAATCATTAGTAAAGAATTAATCAATGAATATACAAAAGGTATCTATATCATATAGATACCTTTTATTTTTTTAGTAATGAAATAGCTTGAGTGTATGCGAAAACTATTTTATTGGCACTATGAACTAAGTGAATTTTAAGCAATGAAATAACTTGAAAAATAAACTTTTAATGAAAGGAGTTATATTATGCCATTAGCAGATAAATTACGACCACAACAAATAGATGATATGGTAGGACAGTCACACATTATTGGAGAGGGAAAGATAATAAATAAGCTCATAGAAAATAAAAATATTCCTAATATGATTTTATACGGTCAGGCGGGGACGGGTAAGACCTCATTGGCAAACATCATAGCGAATGCTACAGGAAAAAAATATGTAAAGCTAAATGCTGTAAATTGTGGAGTAAAAGAAATAAAAGAAGTTATAGATTCTACTAAAAGAGATTTATTTTCCTATAATGGAATAATATTGATGTTAGATGAGATTCAGGCTCTAAATCGTAAACAACAACAATCGTTACTTGAAGTGATTGAAGATGGGTCAGTAACACTAATTGCAAGTACAGCAGATAATCCATATTTTGTAGTATATAAAGCTATTTTAAGTAGAAGTACTATATTTGAATTTAAGGCAATAGAGAAGAAAGATATACTTAAAGGTCTTAATAGAGCAGTAGAAAAACTTAAAGTATTATATACATATGAAAGTATAAATGTAGAAGCAAAAGCTTTAGAATATATAGCAGAGACTTGTAATGGCGATATGAGAAGTGCTTTAAATAAACTAGAATTAGTTTTTAATGTAGGGATAGATATTGCCTCTAATTCTGTAAATATAACTTTAAATGATGTTATAGATTGTTCTAGCGTAAAAATGCTAAACTATGATAAGGGTGGAGATGATAGTTATTCAGCACTATCTGCTTTTCATAAATCATTAAGAGGTTCTGATGCAGATGCTTCTATTCATTACCTAGCTAGACTTGTTAAGGCGGGAGATATTCAAGGTATAACTAGACGATTATTATGTGTAGCGAGTGAAGATGTAGGACTAGCGGTACCTCAAGCTATAACAATAACTGAAGCATGTGTTGCATCGGCATTGCAATTGGGATTTCCAGAAGCGCGAATTCCTCTTGCACAAGCTACAATATATTTAGCACAATGTCCAAAATCAGACTCGGCCATTAAGGCTATAGATTCAGCATTATCAGACTTAGACAATATAGAAACAGGAGATATTCCACTACATCTTAAAGATGCACATTATGCAGGAGCTCAAAATTTAGGTAGAGGAGTCGAATATAAGTATCCTCATAACTATCCATATCATTATGTAGAGCAACAGTATCTTCCAGATGCTATAAAAAATAAAAAATATTATATACCGGGTGAAAATAAAAATGAGATATCTTTTGATACGTACTGGAAAAACTTGAAAAATATAAAATAGCAAGATGACCTCAAAGGGTTATTTTGCTATTTTATAAAAGATTAATAAAAAATAAATTAATGAAATTTAAAAGCTATTACAAAAAAGAGAATTTAAAAATCTCTTTTTTGTAATGCAAAAATATAGATATGTTTTATTATTTATAAAAAAAGAGAGCCCCCCCCTTTTCAAAGTGTTATTTATCATAATTTAATATAATATATCTAAACTATTAAATTAAATTGTTGGATTTAAAGAAGCTATTTTAGTAACAGCAACATAAACTCTAGAGATTTCATACCATGTTTTAAAATCTACTATACCTGTTTGAGGGAGACTAAAGATTTTTTGAAATACTTTAACAGAATTAGAGGTAGCTTCACCATATATTCCATCTTCCTTGAGCTTTGGAATGGCAGGATAAGCCTTAGATATTGCGTTTAATTGATTTTGAATAGTTCTCACATCCTTCCCCTTAGAACCTATTTGTAATGCCTCTCCAGGGAAAGACACAGGAACTCCACTAACAACAGGAGCTTTTGCAAAGACAACATTTTCTCCATAAAAATATCTTATAATCTGTTCATAATTAAGACCTTGATCTCCTAAATCCTTACTACCCCATTGAGACATTTGTCCAGGGCATTCAACTCTAACTCCGTCACAATATTGAGCTAATAGTGGTTGCCTAGCTGTAGGAGGTCTTTTCATATATGTGTCAAAAACCTCATCAACTATAACACTTATAGTATCGAATATATTTCTTGCACGCGTATATTTATGATCAAATGCTGTAGATGAAGTTATGGTGAAATTATAGCCTTGATTTCTATACCACTCGGTAAAAACCCTATTTAAAGAAAAAGATATAATAGCTATAACATTAGCTATTATAGTCTCTCTAGACCATGTAGAGTATATTTCTGATGATGCTACGTTTTTTATATAGTCTTTAAAATAAACCCAGTAGTTAGGAGCATTCTTATTATCAGGAAGACCATCATGAACAATTATAAACTCAGGAATAACTGGATTATCAAGAACTACAAATCCAGTTGGAGGTGGTATCGGTTTTAAACTACTTTCTGGTATCTTTGGAGGAAAAGTTCCCCATAAAGTGTGTTCTTCTATATCCACTACAACTTCATTTTGTCTAGAGTATGAACCTCTACATCTTTGCTTAGGAGCCATTTTTATATCTTGTAGAGCTATAGCAACAGCTAAAATTTGAGTTCCGTTTAGTACTACAGTTTCATATCCATCTTTTATAACCTCTAAAACATATTGACTATAGGGTTTTACTTCACTTGGTTGTTGAGAATAAATGAAATCTGGAGCTTCTAAATTTAATCCTACAATTTGACCAGAAATATCAGTTTTTAAATTTTGATAAACAGTTTTAGAAGTTTGATTATCAGGTCCAACAGAGTATATATTAACGGTAGCATCAGCAATAGGGTAATTAGTGGTTATATCTACTACGCTAATATTTAAAAAACCAATTTCCATAAAAAACTCCTTTCGTATTAAGATGATGTTATTAGTATATAGTATGAATAATTTTATTAGTTTGTTAATAGATTTAGAAGAAATAAATTATAGACAATCAGAAGATATACTATTTAATCTAATAGAAAATATAAAAATACAGATAGTTAATAAGCAATACATAGACTTTTTAGGAGGGTTATACAGGCTAAAAGAGAAATTATAATATATAATTTTAAGATTTGTCAGGGGTGATTATTATAGAGTACGAAGTAATAGTTAAATATAACTCTAATGTAAAAAGACTAGAAGAAGAACTTGATGTAATTGTTGAAATATTAAGTTCCTCTTATGCAATAGTAATATCACAGAGTGAGATTGATATAGAGAGATTAATAGAGTTTCCAGAGATTGAATATATAGAAAAACCATTTATACTAGAAACTCAAGATTCACAAAGCTTTTCTAGTACAGGAATAGACTCTTTTAAGCGTAGATACAAACTAACAGGTGAAGACACTTTATTAGGAGTTATAGATTCAGGAATAGATCATACACTTCCTATATTTAAAGATGAAAATGGAGAATCTAAAATATTATATTACTGGGATCAAACAGGAGCTGGAGTTTCTCCAGAGGGTTTTAGTAAAGGAACCGTATATACAAAAGACAATATAGATGAAGCTCCAATTTATCCTACTAGTTTACATGGAACACATGTTACAGGTATATGTGCAAGTATTGCAAATAAAGCCAATATAATAGCTGTTAAAGTAGGAAGAACCGTAACAGATACTTTCTCTAGAAGTACTGATTTTATGAGAGCTATAAGATTTGTACTAGATAGAGCAGTAGAACTTAAGATGCCAGTTGCTATAAATATAAGTTATGGAACTAATGAAGGTTCACATAGAGGTCTTTCTTTATTTGAAGAATTTATAGATGACATGAGCATAATTTGGAAAAATAACATAGTAGTAGCTGCAGGAAATAATGTACTAAAAGGAGGTCATAAAAGAATTAAACTTACAAATGAAGAAGTTGAAGAAGCTGAATTTGGAGTAGGTGAAAATGAGAAGATATTAAATATAAACATATGGCCTAGCTATGCAGATACTTTCAGTATATATTTGAAAGATCCAGCTAACAGGAGGACCCAGGCTATCTCACCTGATTCCCCAAATATAAATAATAGATTAGGAACTACGAGAGTGGTAGGAGTTTATTTTCCAGTAGCACCATATTCCTTAGCCACTAGAATAACAATTCAACTAAGTTCAAATACTCAAATAACTCCAGGTATATGGACTTTGGTATTTACACCTATTGAAATTGTAGATGGAAATATAGATATGTATTTACCTACTGTTGAAGGATTATCAAAAGATACTAAGTTTTTAGAGCCAACGGAAATATTAACAGTTACAGTTCCAGGTACTGCAACTAAAGTTATAACTGTAGGCAGCTATAACTCAAGAACAGATATAAGATCTCCTTTTTCAGGAGAAGGAGACTTTGAAAACGGTGTATTTAAACCAGACTTATTAGCACCAGGAGAAGATATAATATCATTTTTACCAGGAGGAACGTTAGGAGCTTTAACAGGAACCAGCATGGCAACCCCGCATGTTACTGGAGTTTGTTCACTGTTAATGGAGTGGGGAATAGTTAAGAACAATGATCCATTTTTATACTCTCAAAGGACTAGAGCCTTACTTAATAAAAATGCACGAAGACGTGAAGATATAGATTATCCAAACTCTCAATATGGATATGGATTTTTAGATTTAAATAATATAGACTTAGATAGTTTGGTTAGAAATAAAAAAAAAGTAAAAAAAAATCTAACTAGGGTTATAGATTTAGATACAGTTATAAAAAAAGACCTTGCAAATGCAATATTAATATCTCATAATGAAGATTTCCTTGAGGAATTAAAAACCCTAAATATAATATATGAAATAATAAAGCTTAGCACAGATAGAACTTTAATGTTCTTTCAAATATTAAGTAGAGAAAATGTAGAAGCGATACTTAGTCTAGAATCTGTAGCGATAATAGAAAATGTTGTAAGAGTTGCTCCTTTAGGAATAATAACAAGGGGTACTGAAGGTGGGGTAGTACCCCAAGATGAAATAGGAGTTAGTTTTTTTAAATATAACCCTAATATACAACTAACAGGCCAGGGAACCGTAATAGCTATAATAGATACAGGTATAGACTACTTACATGAAGACTTTATATATCCAGATGGAACTAGTAAAATACTTTATTTATGGGACCAAACTAAAGAAGGTAATCCACCAGAGGGGTATTTCATAGGTACAGAATATACCCAAGAAGATATAAATAAAGCTATACAAGAAAAAGATGATACTTTATCTAATGATGAAGAAGGTCATGGAACTATGATTAGCGGAATATGTGCAGGACTTGGTAATATAAACAAAGCTTATGAAGGTGTAGCACCAGGAGCTGAACTTATAGTTGTAAAATTAGCTAAGGTTAATGGTTATTACAATAGTGCAATGTTATATACAGCCATTCAATATGTATATCAAAAATCAGACAAATTAGATTTGACAACTGTAGTAAATATATCTATGGGGAGTACTGGGTTAGTAGGCTATGCAGATAGAGTAAATAGTAGAGAAACTTACTTTTCAAATGGCATATGTACAGTGGCAGCTGCAGGAAATGAAGGTAATACAGAAATTCATACATCTGGTATCATAGAAAGAGAGGGAGAATCAGTTGAGTTAGAGATTCAAGTTGAAGAAGAAGAGGAAGTTTTAAGAATAGAAATATGGCTTAGCCAACATGATAGAGCAAAAATACTTCTAATAACTCCAAGTGGAGAAACAAGTAAATATGTAGAGTTATCAAATTATGACTTAGTAGGTGGAATATTTGACTTAGAACAAACATTATACTCTATAAGATATTCTTATCCTTCTAGTTATTCAGGCCAAGAGCATACAATAATATACTTAAGAAATGTAAAAAGAGGTATATGGAAAATAAGGCTAGAGGGAGCTTCTATAAGTAAAGGTCGTTATAATGCTTATTTAGAAAATAAAGTGTTTTTGAATAAAGGAACTAAATTTAGGGAATCTATACCTGATTACACTATAAACTACCCAAGTGTAAAGCAAGATTTAATAACTATAGGAACTTACGATTCTATAAATAGAAGTGTATGGGCATCTTCTTCAAGAGGACCTAGTATAATACAGAGAATAAAGCCAGATGTAATAGCACCAGGAGTAAATATAATAGCACCTTATCCAAATAATAAATATGCAACCATAACGGGTAGTGCTCCAGCGGCAGCACATGCATCAGGAATTGTAGCTTTATACTATGAATACATTATAGTTAAAGATACATATCCAAATAAAGGATTTATTCAAATGATTAGAACATTTATGCAAGGAGGAGCAACTAGACTTGGAGATATAATATATCCAAATAATATTACAGGATATGGAATAATAAATTTGAAAGGTATGTTTGAACAACTAAAATAGGAGGAAGTAATGTGAAGGTAAATGAAAAATCATATTATTTACTGTATAGAGGTGATATAGAAAGTGCATTTATAGATAATGGAATAGATAAGTACATTATATTAAATGATAAACTTGCATCAATATATGTATCTCTGGATTTTGATGAAACTATACTAGATGATATAGAAGAAATTCAGTGGTGGAGTGATTCAGACAATATGAGCTCTCTTGTAAACATAACTAATAATTTAGAAGAAGGAGAAACAGCTACAGATGCAGCAGAAACAACTTATGTAGAAACTAGTCCATATATTAATGTTTCAGGCAAAGGTATACTAATAGCTGTAATAGACTCTGGGGTGAGTTATCTTCATAGAGATTTAATAAATTCAAATAATGAAAGTAAGATACTATATTTATGGGATCAAGAAAGTGACCTTAAAGACCCTCCTGAAGGCATGAAATTTGGAAGTGAATTTACAAATGAAGACTTAAATAAAGCTATAGAAGAAAATGATGGTACTTTAAGTGTTGATAATATTGGAACAGGAACTATGGTTTGTGGAATATTAGTAGGTGAAGGTAATTTAGTTAAGGAATATAGAGGTATAGCAAGGGATGCAGAGCTGGTAGTGGTAAAGTTAAGAGGTTATGATGGAGTTTATTATCCTGGTAAAATAAGTTATACAGAATCAGATTTTTTAGCTGCTATAACCTATGTAACAAAAATTGCTGAAGAAGAAAATAAGCCTATGATAATTAACTTAACTGTAGGAACAAAATCAAACATAAGAATAGAAGCTTCTATATTAGAAACTTATAAATATCTACAAAAATCAGGTATGGTTTTAGTAAGTGGAGCAGGAAATGAAGGAAATACAGATATTCATTATACCGATAATATAACATTAGAAAAGGTATATCAAGATGTAATAATTCAAAATGGAGAAAATATAAACTTAGATGTAATTTTAAGTAGCACAGGACCTGACAAAATAGCTGTGCAAATAATATCACCATCAGGAGATACTAGCGAAGTTATAGTATATTCTCCAGATGACCAAATCTATACTGGCAAATTTTATCTAGAAGGAACTTCTTACCGAGTAGTAAATAGATATCCATGGCTAGAAACAGGAGAACAAGCACTAGATATAAACCTATTAGATATAAAACCAGGAATTTGGATACTTAGATTGATACCTGAATTTATTATACATGGAAATTATGACCTATATTTGCCAAATAAAAACTTAATTTCTAGGGATACCAGATTTATAGATCCAAGTTCCATAGGAACTATAACTGAGTTTGCGTTGTCTAGGGACGTTATAGCTGTAGGTGCTTATAATGGTAAAACAAATAGTTTATGGATAGGTTCATCTAAAGGTGGCTTCACTGCAAATAGAGTAAATCCAGATTTAGTAGCAGCAGGAGTAGATATTATATCAACATATATAGATGGAAAATATAATACAGCTACAGGAACTGGAGTAAGTAGTAGTATAGTATGTGGATCACTAGCACTTATGATGCAATATTTACAAGAAGAAAGTGGATTACCTAAGTTATCACTATTTACAGATGTTTTAAGAACGTATCTAGTACTTGGGGTAACTAGAGATGAAATTTTTGAATATCCTAATTTATATCAAGGGTATGGTATACTAAACCTAACAAATACTTTTATAGAAATTGCAAAAAATTTATAAATTATATAAACAATTATATAAAATTAAAAATAGGCAATATATAACAGTGTAAATCCCTTATAGTAGATACATAAAAGAAAGCATCGTGTAATGATGTGGAATATGACTACGATAAGGTTTTTTTGATTAAAAAATAATTCATAAAAGAGGATGCCTTTCTAATAAAATATAATAAAGATTTAATTTAAATTTAGAAAAATGAAGAGACAAAAGTTTATTTTAATGCTTGACAAATGAGAGTCTTAATTGTTAAAAGTGGATAAAAGCAAATTTTAGGTCATGTTGTGATTTACGTGACTAAAATGAATTTATTATCAGGGGGAAGTTTTATGATTATAAAGCTTGATAATACTTATCATAGCAAGGTTATGGAATATTTAAGAAAAGAGCCTGAATTTAATTTGTTTATCATAGGGGATATAGAAAAATACGGATATGATAATTATTTTTTAAGTATATGGGCAGGTATTAATAAAAGGGGAAATATAGAGGGTATTTTACTAAAATACTTTGAATTTCTTATATTTTATTCATATGAAAAATTTGAAGTGAGTGAGTTTGCTAGATTTATAAATCGATTAGATTATAGTGAGATAAGTGGGAAAGCAGAAAAATTAGAAAAATTAGCTAGCAGCTTGAACCTCGAAAAAAAGAGGGTAGTAAATTTTTGTAAGTTAGATAATAAAAGTAAATTTAAAAGTGATAGCAGGAATATAAAAGTTAAAAAAATAAGGTTTGGAAATATAAACAAGGTAGTTAAATTGTATGATGTAATAGAAGAGTTTGAAAATACTACGGCAGATAGTATTAAACAGGGATTAAAAAGTGGTAGAGGATATTGTATAGAAATTAATAGACAAGTGGTAGCGATGGCTAAGAGTACTTGTGAGAATAAGACCCATGCAATGATAGTTGGGGTTGGGACTCATCCAAGTTATAGAAATAAAGGATATGCAACGAAATGTATAATTAAAATATGTAAGGAACTTTTAGATGAAAATAAAATACCTTGTTTATTTTATGATAACAAAGAAGCTGGGAAAATATATATGAAACTGGGTTTTAAAGAATTAGGTAAGTGGAGCATATATTATAAATAAGTATTTATATAAAGTTTTGAATTAAAGCAATATATATTTAGTGGCTGTCGTATAGCTAATAAATATATATTGTTTTTTGTTATCAAAAAACTTAGTGAAAAAAATATCTATATAATGTATAATTTTAGATATTATAGAAAACCTTTTTTAGATGAAAAGGTTAATACTATTCTATATTATAAATCAAATTTTAGAAATTAAATTGTAGAAATGGTAGTGTTAATTTTAGGAGGAAAGTATGTATACAATAGGAATAGACGTAGGTGGGATGAGTATAAAATCTGGTATTGTAAAAAATGGGGAAATTATTAATAAATTAAGTAAAGAAACAAATCGTGATGGTGGGGTAGAAGTATTAGCTCAAGATATAACTGAATTAGTTAAAGAACTTTTAAGTCAAAGTGAAATAGATATTAAAGAAGTTAGAAGTATAGGTATAGGTATACCTGGTGTTGTTACTAATGATGGAGCTGTTACATGTGTAAATTTAGGTCTAAGAAATTCATCAATAGCACCTATTTTAGAAAAAAACTTTGAAGGAACAAAGATTTCAATAGGTAATGATGCAAATGTAGCTGCTCTTGCAGAATATTCATATGGTAGTATGAAAGGTTATGATAGTGGAGTGATGATAACATTAGGAACTGGTATAGGTGGAGGAATAGTTATAAATGGGAAAATGATAACAGGAGCTAATGGAATAGGTGCAGAGATAGGGCATATGATGATATCTAGCAATTACTTTAATTGTAACTGTGGAAATAATGGATGTTTTGAGACTTTTTGCTCAGCTACAGCAATAATAAAATATGCCCAAAAGTTAGTTCAAGAAGGAAGAAAAACTATAATAATGGAAAGATCTGAAAATGATATAAATAATATAACTGCAAAAATGGTATTTGATGCATATAAAGAAAGTGATGAAGTGGCTATAGAGGTTGTCAATAGATTTAAAAAGTACTTAGCAAAGGGACTTGCTAATATTGTAAACTTTATAGATCCACAAGTTATAGCTATAGGTGGAGG
>NZ_DATIRC010000403.1:0-2520 GCF_035470145.1 Romboutsia sp. | reverse complement strand
TGTTTGTCACCATTTTATATAATAATTGTAAACTCTTTCAAAACTAAAGGAGAGCTATTTGAAAGTACATTGTCTCTTCCTGAAAACTTTAGTTTTGATAACTATGCAAGATCTTGGGAGCAATTGAACTTTGTAAAAGTTTTAGGAAATTCATTGTTTATAACAATAGTTAGTATAGTATTTATAGTAGTATTTGCATCTATGGCAGCATGGATGTTGCAAAGAACAAATTCTAAGCTAGCTAATATAATATTATTCTTATTTATATCTTCAATGTTAGTAACTTTCCAATCAATAATGTTACCTCTTGTAAATATAATGGGTAAATTAAAACTTCTCAATATACCAGGAATTATATTTATGTATATAGGATTTGGATCAGCATCAGCAATATTCTTATATCATGGGTTTGTAAAAGGGATACCAAGAGAATTAGATGAAGCAGCGCTAATAGATGGATGTAGTAAATGGCAAACTTTTAGATATATAATATTCCCACTTTTGAAGCCAATATCTATAACTGTTGCAATACTTAACACAGTTTGGATTTGGAATGACTTTTTATTACCTTCGTTAGTAATAAATACACCAGAAACAAGAACTATACCACTTTCAATGTTCTTCTTCTTTGGCCAATATACAAAGCAATGGGATTTAGCACTTGCAGGATTAGTACTTACTATAATACCAGTATTAGTATTCTACTTCTTTGCACAAAAACATATAATAAAGAGTGTTACATCAGGAAGTATAAAATAATAAATTTGAAAAAAATTCTATTTTAGAATTAATTCTTTTAGGTCTAAAATAATGATTTATATAAAATATATACGGAAATTATATTTATCTTAAATTACGAAATAAATATAATTTCCTAATTGTTATGAAATTTAATTCTTCAGGGGGATAGCAATATGAAAAAAACATGGTGGAAAGAAGCTGTAGTATATCAAATATATCCAAGAAGTTTTATGGATAGTAATAATGATGGAATAGGTGATATAAAAGGAATAATACAAAAATTGGATTATTTAAAGGAATTAGGTATAGATGTTATTTGGTTAAGTCCAGTATATAAATCACCAAACGATGATAATGGATATGATATAAGTGATTATGAAGATATAATGGATGAATTTGGAACTATGGAAGATTTTGATGAACTTTTAAATAAAGCTCATGAAAGAAAAATAAAAATACTAATGGACTTAGTAATAAACCATAGTTCTGATGAACATAAATGGTTTGTAGAATCGAGAAAATCTAAAGATAATCCATATAGAGATTACTATATGTGGTCAGATCCTAAATATGGAAAAGAACCAAATAACTGGGGGTCATTCTTTAGCGGAAGCGCGTGGCAATATGATGAAGAAACAAGTCAATATTATCTTCATTTATTTACTAAAAAGCAGCCAGATTTAAACTGGGAAAATGAAAATATGAGAAAAGATATATATTCTATGATGAAGTTTTGGCTAGATAAAGGTGTTGATGGATTTAGAATGGATGTTTGTAACTTATATTCAAAGGCTGAAGGTATGCCAGATGCTGATGAAAATGGAGTTGAAGGTTTATATATAAATGGTCCTAAAGTACATGATTATTTTAAAGAAATGAATAAAGAAGTGTTTAGTAAATACGACATAATGACAGTAGGAGAAACTCCAGGAGTAAGTCCATCACATGCTAGAGACTATGTTGGAGAAGATAGAAATGAATTAAATATGTTATTTCATTTTGAACTTATGGATTTACCAAATCAAAGTGATAAATTCTATAAAAAACCATACAAGCTAACTGATATAAAAAATATATTTATGAAGTGGTATAATGGGCTTCACAATATAGGATGGAACTCTTTATTTATGAATAATCATGATCAGCCAAGAATGGTATCAAGATTTGGAAATGATAAAGAATATAGATTAGAATCTGCTAAAATGTTGGCTACATTAATACATACATTTAGTGGAACACCATATATATACCAAGGTGAAGAAATAGGAATGACTAATGTAGGATTTGGGGATATAAATGATTATAGAGATGTAGAAACATTAAACTATTATAAGGAAAAAATACAAAATGAAGATCCTAAGGAAGTTATAAAAAGAATAATACCAACATCTAGAGATAATGCAAGAACTCCTATGCAATGGGATGATAGTATAAATGCAGGATTTACAAAGGTAACTCCTTGGATAAATGTAAATCAAAATTATAAAGAAATAAATGTAAAAAAATCATTAGAAGATAAGAATTCTATATTTAATTATTACAAAGATTTAATTAAGTTAAGACATGAAAGTGAAACAATTGTATATGGAGATGTAGAGCTTATTTATCCTGAAGATGAAAATATATTCGCATATAAAAGAAATTTAAAAGATGAAAATATTATAGTTATATTGAATTTCTATGAAAATAATGTAAACTTTAAGATGCCGGAGTTTTTACAGGAAAAGGAATTAGAAATTATATTATCTAATTATAATGATAAAATGATTGAAAATAATA
>NZ_DATIRC010000402.1:0-10439 GCF_035470145.1 Romboutsia sp. | reverse complement strand
TAAAGGAGGTTATTTTAATCTATTACTAAATTTAATGCATCTTTTTCTTCTAATGGCTTTGAGAATAAATATCCTTGTATATAATCAATATCCATACCCTTCAATACCTTTAATTGTTCTTGTGTTTCCACTCCTTCTGCTACTATAGGTAATTTTAACGAATGACATGAATCTATAATTAATTTTATAAGATTTGTATATTCTTTTCCTACATCCATTCCTATTACAAAACTTTTATCTATTTTCACTTCTGATAAAGGTAGTTTTACTAAGTAATTAAAGGATGAATATCCTGTTCCAAAATCATCTAAAGCAATTTTGATTCCTGATTCTTTTAGCTCCTTTAATTTTTGTATATTTTCTTTTATATTTTCAAGTAATACAGTTTCTGTTATTTCAATTCCTATACAACTTGCACAGACTTCTGTTTCTTTTAATATACATTTCATAAACTCTATAAATTTATCGTCCATTATTTGAACAGAAGATACATTAAAAGATACAATTATTTTATCATTTCTGTTTTCATTTATTTTTTTAGCAAATGTACATGCTTTTTTTATTATTTCATTACCTATATTGATTATTAAATCACTTTTCTCCATAACATCAATGACTTCTATTATAGGTATATGAGAGTACTTTTCATTGTCCCACCTAAATAAAGCTTCAAAGCCTCTTAATTTATTATCTTTTGTATATTGTGGTTGGTAAAACACTCTTATTTCATCTTTTTCTATGGCTCTATTCAAATCTTTTTCTATGTTAAATTTTAAAATTCTTTCATCCTCTAGCCCTTTTGTATATAATACATATCTATTTTTCCCACACTCTTTAGCCTTATACAGCGCTATATCTGCCATTGTAATTAATTTACAATTTTCACCTATGCAATTTTCACCATCGCATCTACAAATCGAGATTCCTATACTCACATTAATTTTATCATTTTGCCTTTCATTACCTTCTATTTTAGATATTTCACTTAAAATTTGTCTAGCTTTATCTTCTATAATTTTTTTATCTGTCATATCTCTAAAAATTATTATAAACTCATCCCCACCAAATCGAAATATAGAATCTTCATGGCACAACTCTTTTAATTTATTAGCTATCTTTATTAATGCCTTATCTCCTACATGGTGACCATAAGTATCATTTATTTGTTTAAAATTATCTACATCCATGATCATCATAGTTATATTATTGCCTTTAAACTTATTATTCATATATTCATATAAAGCTCTACGATTTAAAAGTCCTGTATGAGAATCTGTGTATGCTTGTTTTTTTATTTCATTCTCTGCTTCTTTTATTTTTGTTATATCTACTAATGTACCAACTATTCCTATAACTTCGTTTGCTATATTAAATACTGGAGTTTTATATACTTCTATATTTTTTCTTTTATTTTTTTCTACTATATCTTTTGTAAATTTAATAGATTGCTTTGTAGACATAACTTTCATATCTTCTTCAAGAATTTCATCTGCTTTTTCTTTATTATAGAATTCTTTTAAATTTTTACCTACTAATTGTTCTACAGTTGTCTCTATAGATTTTGCAAATTTAGTGTTTGCATTTACATACACTCCATCTTTATCGCGCAGCCATACTTCAAATGGTATATTTTCAATAAGTATTTGGAATTGTGTATCTCTATTTTTTATTTCAGTAATATCCCTTGCAACTGCAATTACTCCTATTACTTCACCCTTTTCATCTATTACTGGTGATCTGTGTACATTAAAACGTCTATACCCCCTTTTGCCTGGTACTATTTCCTCAGATATAAGATCCTCCTTTGTATTAATAACCTTTAAATCATATTGCCTGCATTCGTCTCCAATTTTTCCTTCCCACACATATTTATGTCCTCTTCCCTTTATATCCTTTAATTCTTTACCGCAGTGTATAATAAACTCATTATTTACTTCACAATAGTTGCTATCTATATCTGTAAACCATGCCATATACGGTATAACATTTAATAATGCCTTAAACTTTAAATTTATATGCTTTATTTCATCGTCTATTGTGGATTCTGTATTTTCCTTAATTTTTTGATGTTTTTTTTCTTTCATTTACATTCCTCTCAGATTCTTTGGTATAATTCCCTTGTTATTTCCTTTATTTTATATAAGTACATTTGTCTATTTATTTATTATACGGTTCTTTGCTACTTATACTAAATAAGAAATCTATTGATTTTATACCAATCACATGCCCCTAACCACATTCCTAACCTGAGTTGTAGTAATTCCAAGCTTCCTAGCAATTTCCTCATAATAAAATAAGTACATTAATCAAAAGAGGAACTGATTTTTATCAGTTCCTCTTTACATGCTCTTAACCACATTCCTAACCTAAGTTGTAGTAGCCCTAAACTTCTTGTTAGTATCTTTATTTTCTTTAACATAAATGCATATCCAACTTATTTGCTTGTTTTATTATTTGGCATACTTGACATTTTTTGTCTGCTTTGCATACCTATTATACCTGTATTACCTTGCATATTTGGCATTCCTTCATTATTTTGAATAGTTGCACCTTGATTAACTTCCATATCTGACATTTCTTGTATAGCTTGTGCATTTTCCATTCCTTCATTATTTTGTAACTTTGAAGTTCCTTGAATACTTTCTAGACTTGGCATTATTGTATTACTTTGCATATTCGTAATTTCCTGCATGCTTTCTAGATTTGCCATTCCTGCATTACTTTGTATATTTGTCATCCCTGTATTACTTTGTACATTTGATTTTTTTTTCATTTTTCTACCTCCATATATTTTTTATGATTAATTGTACAAGCTTATTATGTACTTTTAAACAAAAAAAATGCTTAGAGAGTATAAATGCATAATCACTTTAATTAGCCTTCCTTAATCATTATTTAGTAACCAATCTGTATAATATAAAAAGCACAGACTTTTTTCATGAATTTATATCCCATATTTAAGATTTTATTTTTATTTAAGGCATGTTAGTTCTATTTTTTGGTGTAATTATATTTGATAGGAAAATCAAAATTATACTTATAATCCAAGACCTTAATCCAAATTCATTAATTAATAAATTAGCTCCTGAAAGTGCAACCAAAGAATATTTAATTATGAGCAAAATTGAATTTTTAGAATTTTTTCCTGATAAAATCATTCTTATGCATAAAGTAAACAGCCTTATACCTACAAATCCTATCATCACCCCTACAATATCTTGAATTAAATAATAATAATGAAATTCCATAGCTAATTGCTCCTTATTTTTTATATAGTTACTGAAGCTTCTTCTTCAAGTGCTTTAAGCTCTTCTTCTGTATACTTTTTCATGCTAAATCCAGTAACACCGTATATGAATGATATTATAGGAGTTATCCAACTTAAGAAACAATATGGTATAAACTCAAATGGACTAACACCTAATGTCTGACTACAAAATATAGCATTAGAATTCCAAGGTATTAATGGACCTCCAAGTGTAGCTGTATCTTCTATTATTCTAGATAAGTTTTCAGGCTTTAACTTGAACTCTTTATATAAAGGAGACATTACAGTTCCAACAAATACTGATGTAAACATCATAGAAGAACTAAATGCATTTGCAGAGTAACTAGCTACAAATGTAGCTCCAACTAACTTAATTCTAGAATTTCCGATTTTATCTATCATAGGTTGTAATAATACTTCTAAGAATCCTGTTTTTTGAAGTATACCAGCTATTACAAACACTATAAATACTAGTAACACAGTTTCAGCCATACTCATTATTCCACCACGATTTAATAATTTATCTGCATAAACTAGTCCTGTGTCTATAGAATATCCATTTAACATATAGTTAAGTAAATTACCAATATTTTGTCCTTCTTGAACTACTGCTATAATACCTCCAAGAACAGCAGATGATAGTATCGAAACGATAGGTGGCTTTTGTAATAAAAGTAATCCAAATAAGAATATTATAGGAAGTAAAGCTACAAATCCAATATGAAAGTTATCATTTAAAATATTCATTACTTGATTTATCTGATTATAGTCTATTGTATTATTAGCATATTTAAATCCTATTACTGTATATAAAACTACACATATAATATAAGAAGGAACTGTTGTACCAGTCATGTGCTTTATATGTGTAATAACATCTGTTTTACAAACTGCAGCAGCTAGGTTTGTAGAATCAGATAATGGAGATATCTTATCACCAAAGAATGCACCTGATATTATAGCACCAGCTGTAAGCCCAGCAGGAATACCCATACTAGTTCCTATACTCATTAACGCTATCCCAGAAGTTCCTAAAGTACCCCAAGAAGTTCCAGTAGCTACAGATGTTAAAGAACATACTATTAATGTTGTAAGTAAGAAATACTTAGGTGTTATTATTGTAAGTCCACTGTAAACTATAGTAGGTATAGTTCCAGCTGCTATCCAAGTAGCTATCAACACCCCAACTGAAAGTATAATTAAATTAGATTGGAAAGCATCTTTTCCAACTGAGAATCCAAACTCTTCTATTTCACTATTCGTATAGCCTAATTTCATAGCTGCAGGAACAACTATTAACCAAGATAACAAGAACATCGTAGTTATAGATGCATCAAATTTTACCATCCCAATCGTAGTTAAAGATATAATTGCAATCATTACTAAAGCTGCAAATCTAAATGTAGGCTTTCTTTTTTCAATATTTTTGCTCATCGCGTAATTTTCCCCCATTAATGTTATTTAAATAAATTTTTTCATTTGCTTATTTAAGTGTTTTATTTGTTTATAATTAAGTCATTATTGCTTTTTTTATTCTACTTAATCCTTCTTCAACCATAGATCTTGGGCATGCAAGATTTATCCTTTGGTAACCTTTTCCACCTGTGCCAAAAGATGATCCGTTGTTTAATGCAACCTTACCTTTTTCAACTAAAGCTTTTGCAACTTCTTCATCACTTAATCCTGTTTCACTAAAATCTACCCATAATAAATATGTTCCTTCTGGTTTTCTAACTTTTAGAGAAGGCATATTTTCTTTTATATACTTTACAGCAAAATCCATATTTTCTTCTACATATTCAAGGTATTCATCTAGCCAATCTTCTCCATGATTGTAAGCAGCTTCTGTAGCTACTAAGCTAAATGCATTATTTCTTCTTATATCTAATCTAATAAAAGCATCATCTAATATTTTATAGTCTTTTTCATTTGGTAATATAACTTGAGACATTTGTAATCCAGCTATATTAAACGTCTTAGTAGGTGCCATACAAGTTATACTATTTTGTGCAAACTCTTCGCTTATTGATGCAAATGGAGTATGCTTGTGTCCTTTGAAGATTATATCACTGTGTATTTCATCTGAAATAACCTTTACATTATGTTTAAGACATATATCCCCTAGTTTTTGTAACTCTTCCTTAGACCAAACTCTACCTACTGGATTATGTGGGTTACAAAGTATAAACATTTTTACATCTTTGATTTTAGCTTCTATATCTTCATAATCCATAACATAATTTCCATCTTCTAGTTTAACCAAAGGACTTATTACTAGTTCTCTTTTATTTTGTTTTACAACACTATTAAAAGGACTATAAACTGGCTCTTGTATCATTATCTTATCGTTTTCTTCAGTCATTTCTTGTATTAGTATACTTATAGTTGGGATAACTCCTGGACTAAATACTAACCAATCACTTTTTATTTGCCATCCATATCTTCTATCTACCCAATTTACAATTGACTCATTGTAAGATGCTGGTCTAGTTGTATACCCATAAATGCCTTGTTCTACTCTTTCTCTAAGTGCATCTATTACACATGGAGCTGTTTTAAAATCCATATCTGCTACCCACATAGGAAGAAGATCGTTAGTTCCATATTTTTGTTCCATTTCTGACCATTTTGCTGCAAAGTTATTACTTCTGTCAATTACAGCATCAAAGTTATAATTCATAATGTTATACCTCCAATGTTTTTTAATATTTCATTTTATATATAAAGCAATATGTATGCCAAGTTTTTTAATTTTATGTGATTTTTTTATATTTTTTTTAAACCTTGTAATTTCAATGAATATAATTTAATAATTATTTTTTTATCACTTAATAATATTATTAATTTTAAATTTTTTTCCATATTTTAAATAAATCTGTGTTTTTTTACCCCATTAAAAAAATAAATAGGTTTAACGGGGCAACCATTCAACCCATTAAGCCTATTTATTCAAAATCATTTATATATTAAACTTTATTTTGCTCAAGAAAATCTTTTCCGTTTTCCGTAATTATCGAACCTCCACGACCAGATAAAATTTTTACAAACTCAAATTCTTGAAGTTCTAAAAGAATACTTCTTATTTGTTGCTCTGTTAAAAATATTTTTTCTTCTACTGCATATTCATAAAGCTTTCTTCTCCCTATTCTTTGTTTAAGCATATATGTTTCATTTATTTTTTTTAAAATAAACATATAATCACTTAAATCTCTCTTAAAGTTTGGTATAGGAAGTTTATTATTTTCCTTTAATATTTCCAAGCAATAATCTTTAGATTCAATTGATTCAAGAATATATTCTGGTAAATCAGACACTTCTATTACTTTTTTGTCTGCATATGAACAATATTCAGCTAAATTTCTTAATTCTCTTATATTCCCATCCCAATGATACGATCTAAACACTTTTACAACTTCATCAGACAGGTTAAAGTGAACATCAAGATTCTTTTTAAAAGATTCAAATATTAAAAATACATCTTCTATACGATCTCTAAGAGGACTAATTTTTAGAGGAAGAACATTTAATCTATAAAATAAATCTTTTCTAAATTTATTTTCACAAACTAATTTCCTCAAATCTCTATTTGTAGCTGCAATAATCCTTATATCTACATCAATAACCTTATCAGATCCAACCCTTCTAATCTGCTTTTCTTGTATTCCCCTAAGAAGAGTCGCTTGAGAATTTAAATCCATCTCACCAATTTCATCTAAAAATATAGTTCCATTATTAGCAAGTTCAAATAATCCTATCTTTCCACCTTTTTTTGCACCTGTAAAAGCTCCTTCTTCATAACCAAATAATTCACTCTGTAAAAGTCCTTCTTGAAAAGTACTACAGTTTACTGCAACAAAAGGTCCTTGCTTCCTAGAAGAAGCACTGTGTATAGATTGAGCAAATAACTCTTTACCTGTTCCACTTTCACCTATAATTAAGATAGATGAATCAGATTGTGCCATTTTATAAGCAATTTTTTTAGTGTTTAGTATATCTTCACTGCTTCCAATTATATCATCAAAAGTATACTTACTTACATTCCCCGAATTAAGTAATTGAGATCTAAGCTTTGCTTGTTTCTTTTCCGCTTGATAAAACTTAGCAATTTTTATTATAAAACCACTAAATAAATTTATGTTAATATATCTAATATCTAAATTTATATCTATATTGTTTACTTTTATAAGCTTTTGTAATTGAGTAATTTCTTTAGATTTTATTTGATTAAAATCTAAAGATTTTATATATTCACTAATGTGCTTACCAATCATTTCGTTATCATTAAGGGATAATATTTCTTTAGCTACATGACTATAAAATTGAACTATACCATCATTGTTTACACATATTATTCCTTCATCTATAGAAGATAATAAAAAGTCAAATTGATTTTCTAACTTAGTTTGGGTTACTAAAAGTTTTTGTGTAATATAACTAGTTGGAATAATTTTATCTATAAACTTTTTTAGCAAATCTTCTTTTATCAAATGTTCAAGGTTTAATTTTATAGCTATATCAACTATACACCCTAAATCTATTATCCTATATCCTAAATCTATAATCTCACAGTTATTAGCTTGTATAACAAGTTCTTCTCCTGGTGTCAAAACTACAGAGTTCGGTGGAATACTTTCTATCTCAGGATAGCAAGGTATAAGGTTAGGAATTCCGATTCCCAATCTATGTATAAGAGTTATTGTTTCTAATGCCATACTTTTAGATAAGTTATATACAAACACAGTTTCATTTTTATCCACTTCAGAAATCTTTTTAAAACTAGATTTCTCAAAAGTTAGCTTAGGTATAATTATTTGTGCATCTTTAGTACACATTTTAGAAATTTCTTCATATTTTAACTCTAACGAAAGAATAATTATTTTTTCATTAAAGAAATTAATATTCCCTCTTTCAAAAGAGTATAAGTTTATTTTTATATTATCACCTAAAAATTCTCTTATTTGATTTGCATATAATTCACCTGCATCTTTTTTTAGTGTTATTATTGCTAATTCTCTTTTTTTCATATTTACTCCTCATACTCTAGTAATATATTTATTATAAAGCGATTATAACAGTATTTTGTCCAAAACACAAAACTCCCCTCTTTTCACTCAAAAATAAGGGAGTTTTATCATTTATTTATTTTAAATTATTTGCTTAATACTTCATTTAAATCTAATGTTTTTGTTCCATCTTCTAAAACGAAGCACGGTATTCCTATACCACCTGCAGCTTTTACACCATCATATATTTCTGATCCTTCACGTAATGATAAATATTCTTTTAAATCTGGTAAGCTTGATGATAAATTTTTAAAATCTACCTCAACATCTTTTCCTCTTAGTTCACATAATGCATATAATGTGTCTGGGCATAAATGACTTCCTACTACTGTTACTTTCATGATAAAATCCTCCTTAAAATTGTTTTAGTTCTTAACTTTATTATTAAGCAAGGATAATGCCAACTTTAAAAAAATTCTATATTTTATTATTGTTTTGCTGAAAATATACAAAAATACAGATATTTTGGATTATCCAAAAATATCTGTATTTTTTTAAAAAGCTTCATATATAATTAATTTTCTTTTTTATGGGTTAAATTGTGTTAATTTTTATCACTTTTAACCCATATATTTAGAGCTAATTTATTCTTTTTATATTACAAATATTAGTTATCTTATTTTTATATATTTTGTTGTATTATGTATACATTTTAGTGTATATTTAATGACATGACTATTTTGTTTTTAGCGAAAGGAGCTTATTTTTGATGAACACTAAAAAACGTAATGTAGTTATAGCAATCATGGTTGCTATGTTCCTTGCTGCATTTGAAGGAACTGTTATAACAACAGCCATGCCTACTATAGCTAAAAGTCTACATGGATATAATCTTATAAGTTGGGTATTTTCTTCTTATCTTTTAACATCAGCAGTATCAACACCTATCTATGGAAAACTGTCTGATCTTTATGGAAGAAAAAAAATACTTTCTATTGGTATAATAATATTTTTAATAGGTAGTTGCCTATGTGGTTTTTCTCAAAATATGTTCCAATTGATAATATTTAGAGCTATACAAGGCATCGGTGCTGGTTCTATCCTTACTATAACATTTACTATTGTTGGGGATTTATTTACTTTAGAAGAAAGATCTAAAGTTCAAGGATGCCTAAGTTCTGTTTGGGGTGTTTCTAGTTTACTTGGCCCATTAATTGGTGGATTTTTTATAGACTGTTTATCTTGGCATTGGATATTCTTTATTAATATACCTTTTGGAATTATGTCTATATTACTTCTTAATAGAAATCTTGATGAACAAGTATCAAATACTAATCCTAAAATAGATTATCTTGGGGCATTCTTTTTAACTATAGCTATAATTTCAATATTATTATGTGTATTTACTTCATCTAAATCTGGAAAAGTTATATATGTTATATATGCTATAGCTTCTCTTATTATTTTCTACTTTATTGAAAGTAAATGCGAAGAACCAGTAGTACCATTTGATATATTCTCTAAAGATACAATATTAATGAATATTATAGCCTTTTTTGTATCTGCTATGTTAATGGCTGTACAAGCTTATACACCTTTGTATACACAAAATGTTCTTGGGTATAGTGCTAAGATTTCTGGACTTGCTATGGCTCCAATGTCTATGACTTGGCTTCTTAGCTCATTTGCATTAGTTAAACTACTAAAAAAATATGGAGAAAAGACTATGATGCTAAGTTCTATATTAATTTTAGCATTAACTTCTTGTCTACTTAGATTTGTTACGCCAAACACTCCTTTAATTTATTTAATCCTTATAGTATTTATTATGGGTGCAGGTTTTGGTGGTTCAATTAATACATTAACTATATTTATTCAAAGTGCTGCTTCATATGAAAAAAGAGGTGCTGCAACTTCAACTAATGCACTAATACGTACACTTGGTCAAACTATCGGAGTTAGTGTTTTCGGAGGATTGTTAAACTCAAGTGTATCTTCTTATTTTACTAATTTAAATATTTCAGGAGTAACAGCTGATAATATTTACTCTTCCGGAGCATCTTTGATTCAAATAAAATATGCATTCTTTAGTGGAGTTCATGATATATTCTATACACTTATATTCCTTACTATAATTTGTTTTATAGCTAGTACATTTATAAGTAAAA
>NZ_DATIRC010000401.1:0-2923 GCF_035470145.1 Romboutsia sp. | reverse complement strand
TCCACCACGTATAATTTCTTTATAAGAATTCGGATAATATCCTCTAAATATTACACCTTTGTAGTAGTCCAATGTAGTGATCATTGATAAATCAAAGTGTATATATTTTAGATATCCATATTCTTCTATAAAGGCTTTTAATACTGTAAGTTCCTCTATAGCTTTTTTCATATCATCATTCATGTAAAGAAGTTTAGATTTATTTATAACATCCTCTAAATTTCCTTCAAGATCTAAAAGGTTCATAAGTAACTCATTCATTTCTTTATCTAAATTTAAAGTTTGTAAGTAATCAATTAATTCACACTTGTTTTTATTATATATTAAGCCTTTTATTTCTTTTTCTATATTTTCTTTTAAATTAAGTTCTTGAAAAAAGCTATTAATATATTTACTACTTCCAATTTCTAGAATAAAGTTATCACTATATCCTTTTAATATTTTTAAAACCAATCCTATAATTTCTCTCTCTGAATCTAAGGAAGGTTCACCTAAACATTCACATCCTATTTCTCTAAATTCCTTAATATTTGAATTTGGTTTATTTCTATAAATCGTAGAGTTATAGAAAAGTTTAAGCTTTAAGTTGTCCTCCCATCTTGGAATTAGGCTTTTTATTATGTTTATTGTAATATCAGGTCTTAAAATAAGTACTTTCCCATTTCCATCTAAAATTTTTACCATAGATTCTTTTTCGATTTTTTTGTTAATAGATGTAAAATTATTATAGTCTTCAAATATTGATGGTTCTACTTGAAGATATCCTTCACTTGTAAACATATCTTCAATGTTTCTTTTTAGTTCATATCTTTTTCTTGCATAATCCATTTCATCCTTAATTTTTAAAAATTCCATTCTTTTACCCTCCTTTTAAATTTATATATAAAAAATAATAAAAAAAAGCCATATAGGTGCTTGCACCTATATGGCTTAATCATTTACTAAGTAACATTTGATTAATCTTTAAACCATCATAGATACAAACCCTAATTTTTCCAACGGAACTAGGGCTTGTATCTATGAACTAAAATTCGTTCATTTTACAATCCCTTGGATCTATGATGATGGTGATTTAATTTTTCATTTAATTTTGTATTTAATTCTATCGTAACTAAAGTCACCATAACAAATTCTCCTCTCAATTTTTGAATTTTAGTATTTTATATATTGTTTTATATTATATATATACCACATTTTTTTTGCAAGTCTTTTTTCCCTTTTTCTTATTAGAAATTTTTTACATTCTATATAATTTTATTTATTTCAAATTTCACTATATCATTTATATAATCTTCTAATTTATTATTTACTGACTCATATAATACATGAATCATCCTATATTTTTTATCAATACTTTCATTTACCATTTCTTTTTTTACTAAATCTTTAAATGGGCATTCCTCTACTACCCATTTAGAAACTTTATTATTTTTAGATTTGGGATTTTCATATTTATGAGTTTTAAAATCCCCTATATCTTTTATCTCCTTTCTTCCTCTATCTTTCCAAAATATCACAATCCTTGTTCCAGTATATTCTTTTGTATTTGTACAATATTGATGAATAAAATGAACATGAGAGCGTCTTCTATTGGAATACATTCTTATCTTTCCTTTTTAAAAAATCTTTAATTTATATTAATATAATTTACCAAATATAAAGTAATATACATATTTTAAGAGAAATAAAAAAGCACTTACTTATTTGTAAATGCTTGGTATTTATTATAAATTATCTTTTTTTTATTCATATCTTAAAGCATCTATCGGATTTAATTTTGCGGCTTTTCTAGCTGGATATATTCCAAAGAAAATACCCACGGCAGAAGAAAATAATATAACTCCTACAACTGCCACTGGTGATATAACTGGAGTTATATTTGCAATACTTCCTAATCCGTAAGCTGAAATTATTCCCAATATAAGACCTATAATCCCACCGATAAGTGTTATAATAACAGATTCAGTTAGAAACTGTACTAATATTGTATTTGTTGTTGCTCCCAAGGCTTTTCTAATACCTATTTCCCTAGTTCTCTCTGTTACAGACACTAGCATTATATTCATAACTCCTATTCCACCTACTAAAAGTGCAATAGAGGCAACTGCTGCTATAAATGAAGTAAATATAGCAAATATAGAGTTTATTTGATCTAGTTGTTTTAATACACTTTCTGCCTTATAAACATTCCTATCTTGATTATGATGGATATTCTCTAATATTCTAAGAGATAAATTACCAGCTTCTTCTGTCTCATCCTTAGAATCTGCTATAATACTTAAATAGTTTATTAATGTATTTGGATACAACTTTTGTATAAAAGTAATTGGTGTATATACAAATACAGGCATTTCAGTTCCTTCTCCTGCAAGCATAAGACCTGCTGACTTAGATACGCCTATTATTTTTGCCTTTTTAGGAGACAATGGAGAGCCTACATTTACAGATTGACCAACTACATCTTCATATCCAAATAAGTTTCTTGCACTAACCTGATCAATAACTATTACATTGTTTCCTTTTAAATACTCCCTTTGGCTAAAAAATCTTCCATATAACATTTCAAGTCCATTTATTTGTTGTAAATTTTCATTCCCACCTGCCATAACAGCAAATTTAGATTTTTTTGATGTTTCTATACTTCCTTGAACTTGTGTTATAGGAGATGCATATTTAACTGTATCTACTCTTTTAAGTATTATATCTGCATCTTTTAAATTAAAGTAATCGCTCTTTTGGCCTTTTTGTTCATCAACTTGTATATTCACAGTAGAGGCACCTATTTTTTCAAATTGACCTGTTATAGATGCTGTCCCCCCTGCTCCAAGGGATAATATAGCTATAACAGAACTTATACCTATTATTATTCCTAACATAGTAAGAAAGGACCTTAACTTATTAGCTCTTATACTATCTATAGCCA
>NZ_DATIRC010000400.1:0-11406 GCF_035470145.1 Romboutsia sp. | reverse complement strand
AGTAAATCAATGTGAAAGTCCATTTTATGAAAAAAACGCTAAAGAAATGAGAAAATCAGTGAAGAAAATCAAATCATTATTTCCTATAAGCAAAATATATCAGTATAATATGCCTACATATCCGTCTGGCCACTGGCTTTTCGGTTTTGCATCGAAAAAATATGATCCAATTAAAGATTTTAACCCAGAAAGATGGGAAGCTCTTGGATTAGAAACAAGATATTATGATAGGGATGTACATATCGGTTCATTTATGTTGCCTGCTTATGTAAAAAAAATGATTGAAACTGTGGATAAAAAATAATTTCAGAAAAAATCATCGATTAAATCGATGATTTTTTTAATAAAAAAACTGCAAGAAATTTATTTTCCTCCAGTTTAAATACTTTTGATTTATATATTTGTTCTTATTTTAACTGTATTAAGTTTTTGATTTAACTCTTCAGCCATGTTCTCTAATCGACCAACGTCTTTAACAATACCTTGTATAGAATCTACTTGTTTTTCTAACACATCTAAAATGCCCTGATTCCCTTGAGAAATATCTTTAAAATCTGAAGAGATTTTATGATTTAACTGAACCAAGTTATCTCTTCTTTCAGAAACTCTGTCTAATAAAAATAACTGTGAGTTTATATTTTCTGTAAATAAATCATAATCCTTATATATTTTCTCACAATATATTTTAAATTCTTCAATTGTTTTCATAAATATTTTATTATGATTTTTATTATCCGAGTTTAATATTATAACATTAAGCCTACATAAACATTGTAATATATTCTCTAAGCTATCTTTGGTTGTCTCAACAGAATTTAAAACATCTTTATGCTCGCTGGTAAAAGCTTTAGAAGCTTCCTCATATAAAAGAAGTTCATTTAAACTTTTATCAAAAGAGGCTGAAGCATTTTTATGAACATTAAACATTTGCTCTACAGCTGAAGTGATAATTTGATTTGAAGTATCCGTTGTACTAATAAGTTCTGATATTTCATTGCATTTAATTTCTAAATCTCTTGAATTTTTAGTTATAATTTGTATTAAATATCTAATTCGATCTGCCATTTTATTAATTGTATGTCTTAAATCTTGCATCTCCCAAATTACAAATAATTTATTGTCATTACTTACTGTTAAGTCTCCATCTCCAATTTTCTTTAAATCTGATATAAGGCTTTTGTAATTATTACCTATTAATTTAGCAACTAAATATACTAATAGATTTCCTATTAACATACATATGAAAAATAATACTACTGTTTTTTTAATTATTTCTCTCCTCATTAATTTAACTCTATCATTATGCATATCTACACCTATAATTGCATTAATTTCACCTTTTGAATTATAAAGTGGTGCATATGCTGTATAGAATGTACCATAATCATCAGTAAAAGGCTTATTAGTAACACTTACTTTACCATTAAATGCTTCTCCCATTTCTTTTTCATATATAGTAGATTTCATGAATGAACTTTCAGCGTCATAAGATGCTAATACAAACTTGGGCTTTAATTCATCGGTCTTTATCATTGTATAAACATCATAAACTCCAACTTCTTCTCTATATTTACCTAAAAGATTACACATATTCTTATACTCTTTTGAGTCCACATCTGTTAAATTTTCATGCATATCACCATCTATTATATATTGAGCTGATATAGCGACATTCTGTAATGTATTTTTTATATCCGCTATTAATATTTTTGATGAATAGACATAATACATACTTCCAAATAAAATAAGTGTAACTGCAATAGTTATCAAAAATCCTATTTGTAGAAATGTTGTAAATGTTATTCCTTTCTTTTTAAATTTCATTAGTCTCATTATGTCCTCTCCTATCATTTATTACTTATGCTACTATAGCTTTTTAGTAATTCATTAATTATACAGCTTAATCTCTTACAATTATCATGATAAATTCTTTATATTTAATTATTTACTAACCTTTCTATATATAGATGATCTGCTAATGCCTAATACTTCTGATGCTTTTTGTTTACCTTGCTCATCCCATCCAAAATAATCTAAAGCTCTCTCAATTGCCCTCTTTTCAAGCTCTTCAATTGTTTTAAACTTAATATCAGTTTTAATATTAGTATTATTTGAGAAGAATTGTTCTGGAAGATTTTCTTTAGTAATATAATTACTTTCTTCAAAATTCATTGCATATTCAATTGTATTTCTAAGTTCCCTTACATTTCCTTCCCATTCATGATTTAAGAATATCTCAGCTACCTCTTTAGATAATCCTACTATCTCCTTTTTCATCTTATTAGAAAAAATTCGTATAAAATATTTACTTAGTAGTAAAATATCATTCCCTCTTTCTTTTAAATGTGGAATATTTAATTTGACTATGTTTAATCTGAAGTATAAATCCTTTCTAAACTGACCTTTATCAACCATTTCTTTAAGATTGTAATTTGTGGCTGCTACTATTCTTATATCTAATGGTATTTCATCTAGCCCACCGACTCTTGTTACTTTTCTATCTTCTAAAACCCTCAGTAATTTCATCTGTAAAAAGGTTGACATATTTTCGATTTCATCTAAAAATATAACTCCTCCATTAGCTTGTTCAAACTTCCCTGGCTTACCTTTTTGATTAGCACCCGTGAAAGCACCTTTTTCATACCCAAATATTTCACTTTCAATCAAAGTATCCGGTATAGCTCCACAATTAATAGCAACAAAAGGGTTACCACTTCTTGTAGATATTCTATGTATTGTCTTTGCAAACACTTCTTTTCCTGTTCCTGAATCACCCATAAGTAAAATCGTTGAATCTGTTTTTGAGGCTTTCTTAATTTTTTTCTTTAATTCAATAATCTCTTTGCTATTGCCTATTATATCCTCAAGTATCATTTCATCCATTTTCTTATTATCATTTGATTTATTTAATAAAAAAATATCTTCAATAGTACAAATAATATATTTTATTTCCTTTTTCTCTTTTATGTTCTTTAAAGAGACTGTAATTTTCATATTAAAATCATTTATATAAATTTCTTTTTCAGTATTATTCAGTAGAGTTTTATTTTCTCTTATTTTATTGATAATTTTTTTTATTTTTAGGTCATTTTTATTAATCTCAAAAATCTTTTCTATAACTTCATTTGTATATACATTATTTGTATACGATTCAAATATTAAAATCCCTTTATTATAGCTATTCATTATATCAATATAATTACTTATTAGTGGATTCATATTTGAATATTCTTTATTTCTAGCACAAATTATATTATACATATTTCACCTACTTATTGAATATTCTAAAGTCAAATATCTATATATATATATTCAATAAAAATACTTTAATTCTATTCAATAAATTATGTTACCTACTTCAAAGAAGAGACCTAAAAATTAGGCCTCTTTCTATCTTCTTTAGAGTTTTCCCATTATTAAACTTATTTCCTAGACATTCTCTTCACTCTGATCTCTATTCTTAACTCCTCTGATTACAACAATCTCTTGAAGGATTATCGATATAATTACGCCTATTGTCAGTGGTACTTTTGTACTAAGCTCCTCTGGAGATGTACTCATTGGAACTACAGTAAATATAAGAGCTGTAATAAGAAGTACCATTGGAATATAAGTTATTAACTTTAATTTAATTCCACCACCTTTTACTTTGAATGGACGTGGAGTATTAGGATCAATTCTTCTTAGCTTTAAGAAAGCAGGAAACATTGGAATATATGATGCAACCAATGTAACTGCACTTACTCCAAAGAAACTCCAAAATATATCCTGACTAGGCATAAATGGGGATAGTACTACCAAAATTGCTGCAAAGATACCATTAAATATCGTTGCATTAGTTGGTATTCCTGTCTTTGAACTTATTTTAGTGAATATTTGCGGCATATCTTTGTTATCTGCTGCGTATTTGACAACATAGTTTACTCCATATGACCATGATACTAAATTTGCAAACAAAGTAAATATAAACATTCCACCAAGAATAGGTACAAGTATTCCTCCGCCTGCTAAATATCTTATGCTGTCAATAAATCCACTAGAAGCATTCAGTTGATCGAGTGGTATTGCTACTCCTATTCCAAATGCAGAAAACATATAGAACACTGCTATAATAATTCCACCAAGTAATAATGATTGAGGAATTTGTTTTTGCGGATTATCCATTTCTGGTGCCAAGGAAGTAATAATCTCTGCTCCACAAAAGTTATAAATTATAACGGATATAAATGAAAGTCCTACAAGGTCTAAATTAGGTAACATAGATTCTATTGTGAATTTTGTTGCCATACCTTTAGTTGTAGCAACATATATTCCGAGTACACCAATAGTAAGCATTATTAATACCTTAAATATTGCTGCTATATTAATGATCCATTTACTTTCGCTTATTCTAAATAAGCTTAAAGTTGTAACAATACCTATAAATAATAATTTCATTAATATTTCTATTCCAATATTAATTTTCAAACCTGTTAATCCAACAAACAACTCACAAAACAACACAGCCAATGAAGCCATCCAAAGAGGAAAATTAACCCAATAATTCCACGCTACTCTAGAAGCCCATTTATTTCCATATGCACTTTTTACCCAGTCATAAAGTCCTCCTTCACCATCATACGTAGTGCCAAGCTCTGCTGAAATCAAACCATATGGGATAAAGAATCCAACCAACATTATTATCCACCAGAAAAACTGTGAATTTCCTATTGATGCTGCTGGTGCCGCAGATTCAGCAACTAATATAATACATACAGATGCCATAACTGCATCAATTAGTCTAAATTTTTTCTTTTTATTTGCCATAATACCCCTCCATACTAATTTTCTAACCTATACTCTTACCTAATGGTTGCTGCTGTGTAATACAGTGAATATTTCCTCCACCTAAAATGATCTCGCGAGCATAAACACCTACAACTTTTCTGTCTGGAAAAACTTCTTTTAGTTTTTCTTCAGCCAACTTATCATATTTTTCATCATTGAATAATGGGAATATAATTGCGCCATTCGCAATATAGAAGTTGATATATGAAGCCGCTTGACGATCTCCTTCTTCTCTAGGAAGAGTACCATCAATCGCGTCTACTCCTTCGCTTTCTTCCTTTGTAATTACAATTGGATTTGGGATGTGTATTTTATGAATTTCTAATTTTCTACCTTTTACATCAGTCTCATTGGTAAGCAAATCATATGCTGATTTTGATATGTTATATTGAGGATCTTTTTCATCATCAGTCCAAGCAAGTAATATCTCTCCAGGTCTAGCAAAACAACAAATATTATCTACATGTCCGTTAGTTTCGTCATTATAAATTCCATTTTTAATCCAAATTACTTTCTCAATATTCAAATATTCTTTCAATTTTTCTTCAATTTCCTCTTTAGTTAAATGTGAGTTACGTCCTTTACTTAGTAAGCATTCTTCTGTAACAATACATGTACCCTCTCCATCCACATGAATTGAGCCGCCTTCTAGAATAAAACCATCCGTTCTATAAGTATCCACATTCTCTATTTCACAAACTTTTTGTGCAATTTTATCATCTTGATCCCATGGGAAATATAAACCATCAACTAGCCCTCCCCATGAATTAAATTTCCAATCTACAGCACGAACTTCTCCTTTGTCATTTATCACAAAAGTAGGTCCAACATCACGCATCCAAGAATCATTACTAGCCATTTCTACAACCCTAATATAATCTGGTAACATTTGTCTTGCATTAGAAAATTGTTCTTTTGATACACCCATTGTTACAGGTTCAAATTCTGAAATTGCTGATGCAATCTCAGCAAAGGATTTTTGAGCAAGCTTTGCACCCAAGCGCCAGTTATCAGTACGTTCAGGCCATATCATCCAACACTGCTTATGTTGTTCAAATTCTCCAGGCATTCTAAATTCATCTTTTTTAGGAGTTGTATCTAATCTTTTTGACATTTATTTTCATCCTTTCTTATATTAATTATTTAATTTACAATAAGAAACCTCATGTAAATTAGATTTCTTATTGTATTTGCTATAAATTAGAAAATGAATAGAATTTTTTGCATGAATTTATGTTATTGAGTTTGCAGAAAATACTTATAGATTATTTAAAAATCCGTCAATTTTGTTTTTGTGATGTGCTAGTGTTTCTTCAGATGGTGAATTATTAAACTTATGAGTAAAATAAACTAAAATTGCCATTTGTGCCGTTAAACGATTTTCTGCTTGGTCAAGAGCAACACTATTAGTTCCTTCTAACGCTTCGCGAGTAACTTCTTCTTTATCATTTGCTGGTAAACAGTGCATTAAGATTGCACCAGGAGCAGCATTTTCCATTAATGCTTTTGTAATTACATAATCTGGCATAAATGCAGCTAAACGTTCTTCCTTCTCTTCTAATTGTGTTGTCCAATAAAAACTATCTCCATAAATTACATCACATTCAGACACTTTTGAAACATCATCTGTAATTTCATATGTAGCTCCAGTTTCAGCACAGTTTTTGTCTGCAACTTTTAACCACTTTTCTTGCATTTGATATTTCTTCGGTCCTATCTGTTTAAAGTTCATCCCGTATTTAGTACATGTTAGTAGTAATGAACGGCATACATCTGTTGCATCTCCCATGAAAGCCACTGTTAAATCAGATAATTCTTTACCTTCTGGCATATGTTCCATCATTGTAAAAATGTCGGCTAACATTTGTGTTGGATGATACACACAGTCTAATCCATTGATTACTGGCACAGTAGACATTTTTGTTAGTGCTTCAGTTGTATCACCGTCATTGGTACGTGCCATAATAATGTCGCACATTCTTGATAGTACACGAGCAGTATCATCAATTGATTCTTTTCCACCTAAGTGAATATCACGTGGTGATAAAAATAATGCGTGCCCATCTAGCAATGTTGCTGCTGTCTCAAATGATACCCTCGTGCGAGTTGAACCTGCTTCAAAAATCATTGCTACCGATTTATTCTTAAATAAATGAGGAACAGCATTGTCACGTCTTGCTTCTTTTAATAAGGACATTAATTCTAACATATCGTCCATTTCTTTTCTTGTGAAATCATTCATAGTAATCATATGTCTCATATCTTTTTTATTTAGATTTGTAGCACTTGAAGATGGTAATTTCATAAACATATCCCCCTGTATTGTTTTTTAATATTAATTTTACTTTCAATAATTATATAAGCAATTGCCGTGCCAACTTTTAAAAACACCTAAAACACAGGATTTTATCATTCTTTAAACTTCAAATCAATAGTTAATTAGCTTAATCTTGTGTCAATTCAAGATATATTCATTTCATTTTGACATAAAAAAAGAACTACAAAACTGCAGTTCCTAAAATTACTTTTTAGTTATATTAAAATTATCTGTTTTATTAAATTGAGGTAATCCCATCATAGGTTAGAATAGCTTTATATAGTTCTGGTCTTCGATCTCTAAAAATACCCCAGTCTGCTCTTATCATATCAATCTCATCTAAATCAAACTCTTCAGTTAAAACCATTTCATCCGTACGATTAGCTTCTATAGTAATCTGACCTTGAGGGCCAGCTATGAAAGACGATCCAAAGAAAGTGATTTCATATTCATCCATCTGTTCCTTGCCTATTCGATTAGATGCTACCACAGGAATAAGATTTGCAGCAGCATGACCTTGCATACATCTTTGCCAATGACCCTTAGCATCAATACATACATCTTCTGGCTCAGAACCTATGGCCGTTGGATAAAATAAAATTTCTGCTCCCATTAAAGCCATACAGCGAGCTGTCTCAGAAAACCATTGATCCCAGCAAATCCCTACCCCTATTTTAGCATAGCGAGTATTCCAAACCTTAAACCCTGTATCTCCTGGATTAAAATAGAATTTTTCCTCATATCCAGGTCCATCTGGAATATGGCTCTTTCTGTATACTCCAAGGAATTCTCCATCTGCATCAATTACAGCTATAGAATTATATCTTGCATTATTTTTTCTTTCATAAAAACTAATAGGAAGTACCACTTCTAGTTCTTTTGCAATTTTTCTAAAATGTTTAATTGCTTTATTATTTTCTACTTCTACAGCATATTTATAAAACTCTTTTTTTTCTTTTTGACAAAAATAAGGTGTTTCGAAAAGCTCTTG
This sequence comes from Romboutsia sp., assembly GCF_035470145.1. GTDB lineage: Bacteria > Bacillota > Clostridia > Peptostreptococcales > Peptostreptococcaceae > Romboutsia_D. The sequence goes on along the minus strand of NZ_DATIRC010000400.1, from coordinate 3,271 downwards.
CAGTAATATAATTTGCGCTCCTTTAGAGGCAGCTTCCTTTACAAGCTTTTCTGCTTTTTGAATATTTTCTTCAATATTAGATGAACAACTCATTTGTGTTGCTGCCACTTTGACTTTTCTCATGTTTACATCCCTCCATACCACAAAAGATAATATATTCTTTTTTCTAAATGAGAAATTTTATTATGTATTGATTTTTAGTTTTTAAATTATATTATACAACACATACAAATTATCTAAAAATATAATTAGTATGAAATAAGGAGACCGTGAAACACGACTCTCCTTTTATTTATTATTAAAAATAGACATTATTATTTCACCATAGTATTTTCCGTCCTTTAAAATCTCATCTTTAAGAACTCCTTCAGCTTTAAATCCACATTTTTCATAACTTTTTATAACTCTTTCATTAAAATAAAACGTACAAAGCCTTTCGTAAACTTTTTACTATTTCCGTTGCTTTATTTTAACTAGCAGATTATATGAGAGAAACCACTCATTTTTTTAGCTACTTCTATATTTTCTGGTCTTTTACAATGTGGTAATTTGTTTTTGCTATGAGTTTTATGGTGTTGTATGCATTCCTTACAATTTCCATATCTCGTGCATTTAGTGTTTTTGCAACTACATGATTTCATTCCATTTTCTAACATTGTACCCTCCTAATAAGTTATCTAGTACTATTACTCTTTATGTAATTTTACAGTTTTTTATCCTTATTTATATATTTTAACATATCTAAGTAGTTGAATAAATCTTCTTTCATTAACTTTAGAAATATATGCTTTTATATTTATATAAAATGGATAAATTCATATTTTTTATAAATATTTCCTATAAAAACTTTTTCTAAAATACAAATGGCACTGATTTAGTAGAAACTATTGAAGCTAAAGTTATTATTACTGATACTACTCGTAGTTATAGAATAGTATTAAAGAATTATCTAAAAATATAATTAATATGAAATAAGGAGGTCGTGAAACACGACTCTCCTTTTTTTATTTATTATTAAAAATAGACATTATTATTTCATCATAGTATTTTCCATCTTTGAAAATCTCATCTTTAAGAACTCCTTCAACTTTAAATCCACATTTTTCATAACTTTTTATAGCTCTTTCATTAAAAGAAAACGTACCAAGTCTTATTTTATTTATATTCATATCATTAAATATAAAATTTATTAAAACTTTCATAGCATCTGTTCCATATCCCCTACCCCAATAATTTTTATCACCTATCATTATACCAACAGTTGCAACTCTAGCTAACCAATTTACATTTTGAATTCCACATCCACCTATGTATTTATTAGTTTCAATATCTTCTATTGCAAAGTTATACGTACCTTCATTATTTGATTTTTGTGATTTTATCCACTCTTCTTCTTCCCAGTAAGTCATTGGAAAAGGTATCGTTGTAACTAAGAGCTTCTTTAGTTCTTTGTCATTTACAAATTTTGATGCTATAGAAATATCCTCTTCTTTGTAAGCTCTTAAGCATACTTTTTCTCCGTAATACATAGATTAATCCCCCTTTAAAATTTATATCTTTATACTTTTGTTTACATAATTATATTGTTAAGTGTAATAAAATTAAATAATATAATAAAAATTTTATGTTAGCTATTATTTTTTATTCTTAAATTCCTGCTACTCTGTATCTATATTATATTTATTCACAATTTTAAAACGAATATAATTTCCTATATGCTGTAAAGTACATTCTATGTAATGTTTTATTGAGCATATTTAAAGCACCTAGTATTTTTTACTAAGTGCTTAAGATATTATTTCTTAATGTGTTTAATGACAAACTTAAATACATATATTCCTAATGTTAATGAAATTATAATAAACCATGATAATTGTAGTAACATTACTATAATATCAGACATATAATCCCTCCTTTAGGCATAGTTTTTATATATTGAAAGGATGTGTTTTAGATAGCTTCTGTATGATTCCCTATTATCCTTAGTACGTATTTACTCGTTAAAATATACGTAAATCTATAAACTCTATCAATTGTGTACTAAAATCCATATCCATATCCATATAATGATGCTGCAAATAATCCAAACATAACTATAGTTATTAGTATAAGTATAAAACCAATAACAGGTACTGCTATAGCTAGCGGTAAGTTAACTCCACCATTACTTCTAATGGCCACTTCTCTTGCATTATTATCCAAATGTTTTATACTATCAAGTCTTTTCTCAATATGATTAAGATATAAATAGTTTCCATATAATCCAAAGCCTATTGAAACTGCTAAATTTGCTATAAATGCAACCATAGGTCCTATTGGTAATATTAAATTAACGCCTATTAGTATTGCTCCTATTAGATACATTTTTCTATACAATGCCCAATATGCAGGTATTAAAAACGCAATCCAGTTCCAACTTGTTTGCTGTCCAGTCTGTTTTATATTGTTAAACTTTGGAATATAGTACTCTGTATTTTTGTAAACAAAGTTTTCTATATCTTTATTATCAAATGTTGTTTTATAATTTTCTTGATACAATTCTTTTGAAATGATTAAATTATCTTTATACTCTTCTTTAGAAGTGTCTACACTAAGGCGAGTTCCACAATTTGCACAAAATTTTGCATCGTGTTCATTTTTATTACCACACTCTTTACAGAAAACAAAACCTGTGTCTGAATTATTATTTTCCACTATATACCCCCTTCATAATTTTTTAGTTCTATAAAAAATTATTCGATATATTAATACTATATGATAAATTTGCTTTATGTAGACTGTCCTAAATATATACACTCTATAAATTTTGAGTTCAATAATTTCTTAAATAAACAAAAAACTCATGCAACTTTTATAAGTGCATGAGCTTGATATATTTTATATCCTTATATGACTAATACATATACGCTTTCTTATATTTCTTTATAAATAAAATCGACAATCCTATAGTAATAACTTCAGCAAAAGGAACTATAATCCAAAGTCCATTTATCCCAAGCATACTAGGTAAAAATAAGAACCCTATGATTACAAAAACAAAGGCTCTTGAAAAAGATACTACTGCAGAAATCTTTCCATTTGAAAATGCTGTAAAAATTCCCGAAACATAAATATTTAATCCTACAAATAAAAATGCAATTGAAAAAATCTGAAGACCATTTAATGCTAAATTAAAAACAGGACTTTCCTTACTTACAAAAGCTGTAACTATAAATGGTGCAAATCCTAAACAAACTACAAAAATTAAAATAGAAGAAATTAAAATAAATTT
>NZ_DATIRC010000399.1:0-13630 GCF_035470145.1 Romboutsia sp. | reverse complement strand
ATCATGTTCATATGCTGGAGAGTTATTAAAATTTGGTGCTAAACTTTATACTTACGATGAAAATTCTTTTTTACATGCCAAAACAATTGTAATAGATGATGCTATTTGTTCTATTGGTACTGCTAATATGGATATAAGAAGCTTTGAACTTAACTTTGAAGTAAATGCTTTTATATACTCTTGCGATATTGCGCAGAAACAAAAATTAATTTTCGAAAATGATATATTATATTCAAAGGAAGTTACATTAGATTTATATAATTCAAGGTCAACTGGTATAAAGATTAAAGAATCTATTTCTAGACTTTTATCACCTGTCCTGTAACGTGTATATAGAAAAACTTTTAAATTCTTGTTGTATATTTAGGTATCACAATACCCTTTATTATTGCGTGAATTTACATAATATTCTTTTTTTTTTAAAAATAATATTTTTTTACCATTTTCGTGCTTTTATGTATTATAATATACTTATAATTTAAATTATTGTTAAATTATTGTTAAATTATAAGTATATTTTACACATAAGTTAATTATTTTTAATTAAAATAACAACTTTAAAATCAAAAGGGGGATTTGTATGTGCGATTTTATTTCACGCAACAAACAGTTATTTGAACAATTGGATAGCTTTATTGATGCTTTGCCAACTAAACAAGGTGCTTTAATACAAGTACTTCACCATGCTCAAGGTATATTTGGTTATCTTCCTAAAGAAGTACAACTTTATATCGCTAAGAAACTAGATGTTGCTCCATCTAAAGTTTATGGAGTTGTAAGTTTCTATTCTTATTTTACAACTGAACCAAGGGGAGAATATAAAATAAGTGTATGTCTAGGTACTGTATGTTTTGTTAAAGGTGCTGATAAGATACTAGCTGAATTCGAAAAACAACTTGGAATTAAATCTGGAGAAACTACTAGTGACCTTAAGTTTACTCTTGAAGGATTAAGATGCGTTGGTGCATGCGGTCTTGCTCCAGTAGTTGTTATAAACGGAAAAGTTTATGGACACGTTAAACCTGAGCAAGTTACTGAAATACTAGACCATTATAGAGAATTAGAATTAAATTGCTAGGGGGGATAGATAATGAGTAAGATAAATTCATTTGATAAGTTAAAAAATTTAGTTACTGAGTTAAAACCTACTCTTGATATGAGAGAAAATCATAGCAAGGAAAACGTTACTAAGAGAGAAATTTTAGTATGTGGAGGTACTGGATGTACTTCTGCAGATAGTATAAAAATAATTGAAAATTTAAGAGCTGAAATAAAAAAAGCAGGTCTTGAAAATGAAGCTGAAGTACACTTAACAGGATGTTTTGGTTTCTGTGCTAAAGGACCAATAGCTAAGGTCTATCCAGATAACGTTTTCTACATTCAAGTTACTCCTGATGATGCTGAAGAAATAGTTAGAGAACACTTAGTTAACCACAAAGTTGTTGAAAGATTATTATTTGAAGAACCATCTCTTGACCATAAAAAAGTGGAAAAGCATGATGATATGTCTTTCTACAAAAAACAAGCTCGTGTTGCTCTTAGAAATTGTGGTCATATAAATCCAGAAAATGTAAATGAATACATAGGTTGTGACGGATATGTTGCTTTAGGTAAATGTATAAATGAATTAAAACCAGAAGAAGTTATTGATGAAATAAAAGCTTCTGGACTTAGAGGTAGAGGTGGAGCAGGTTTCCCTACTGGAATAAAATGGGAATCTTCTGCTAAAACTATTCCAGGTCAAAAATATGTTGTATGTAATGCTGACGAAGGTGACCCAGGTGCATTCATGGATAGATCAATACTTGAGGGGGATCCTCATAGTGTATTAGAAGCTATGGCTATATGCGGTTATGCTATAGGTGCAGATACAGGATATATTTATATAAGAGCTGAATATCCTCTTGCTATAGAAAGATTAGAAATCGCTATAGCTCAAGCTGAGAAAGCTGGAGTACTTGGAAATAATATATTAGGAACTGACTTTAACTTCACTATAGAATTAAAATATGGAGCTGGAGCATTCGTTTGTGGAGAAGGTACTGCTTTAATAAATTCTATAGAAGGTAAACGTGGTGAACCTAGAATGAAGACTTATAGTTCTTCTAAACGCGGTCTTTGGGATAAACCAACTTGCTTAAATAACGTTGAGACTTTTGCTAATATTCCTGCAATAATAAATAATGGTGCTTCTTGGTTTACTGAATACGGTACTGAGGATTCTCCTGGAACTAAAGTTTTTGCTCTTGGAGGAAAAATAAATAACGTTGGACTTGTTGAGGTTCCTATGGGTACTACTTTAAGAGAAATAGTATATGAAATAGGTGGGGGTATACCTGATGGTAGAGAGTTTAAAGCTGTTCAAACAGGTGGACCGTCTGGCGGATGTATTGCCTCTAGCAACTTAGATACTCCTATAGATTTCAAATCATTAAGTTCAATAGGTTCTATGATGGGTTCAGGTGGTATGCTTGTTCTTGACGATTCTGACTGTATGGTTGATATTTGTAAATTCTTCCTTGAGTTTACTGTTGAAGAATCTTGTGGTAAGTGTACACCTTGCCGTATAGGTAATACGAGATTACTTGAAATGCTTGAAAAAATAACTGATGGTAAAGGAACGGCTCAAGACTTAGAAGACTTAAGAGAATTAGCTATAACTATAAAAGAAACTTCTCTATGCGGACTTGGTAAATGTGCTCCTAACCCTGTTTTAAGTACTCTTGATAACTTCTATGATGAGTATTTAGCTCACGTTGCAGATAAGAAATGTCCTGCTGGTAAATGCCAGTCCTTATTAGATTATATTATAACTGATGCATGTAAGGGATGTACTAAGTGTGCTAAAATATGTCCTGCTGGATGTATAACTGGTAAAGTTAAAGAAATACATGAAATAGATACTACTAAATGCTTAAAATGTGGTGCTTGTATAGATAGTTGTAAGTTTAATGCTATTATCAAAAAATAATTAGTTTAGGGGGGATATTAATGAATTTAGTTAATTTAATTATAAATGGTACTAATGTTGAAGTTGAAAATGATACTACCGTTTTAGATGCAGCTAAATCTGTAGGTATAAAAATACCTAGTCTTTGTCATGTTAATTTAGAAGATAAAATGGTAAATAAATGTGCATCTTGCAGAGTTTGTATGGTTGAAAGTAATAAAGGACTTATTCCTGCATGTGGTACAGTAGTTAAAAATGGAATGCAAATAAAAACTCACTCAATTAAGGCTATAAAAGCTCGTAGAACAGTGGTTGAATTACTACTTTCTAATCATCCGCAAGATTGCTTAATGTGTGATAAGAACGGAAACTGTGAATTACAAAATATAGCTGCTGATTTAGGAATAAGAGAAATTAAATATAAAGGTAAAAAAACAGATTTAGGGTTAGATACTTCAAGCAAATCTATAGTTAAAAACTTAGATAAGTGTATACTATGTAGAAGATGCGAAACTATGTGTAATGAAGTTCAAACTGTTGGAGCATTATCAGGTGTTAACCGTGGATTCGAGACAGTTGTGAGTACTTTCTTTGATACTCCTATGCACGAATCTGACTGTACATTCTGTGGCCAATGTATAGCTGTATGTCCTACTGCTGCACTAACAGAAGTTAATAATACACCTAAAGTTTGGAATGTTTTAGATAAAAAAGCTGAAACTACTGTAGTTCAAGTTGCTCCTGCTGTAAGAGTTGCAATAGGAGAAGAATTTGGAATGGAGCCAGGAGCTATATCTACTGGTAAACTAGTTGCAGCTTTAAAAGAACTTGGATTTAAATATGTATTTGATACTAACTTTGCAGCTGATTTAACTATAATTGAAGAAGCTTCTGAGTTTATTCACAGACTTCAACATGGTGGTAAATTGCCAATGCTTACAAGCTGTTGTCCTGCATGGATAAACTTCTTTGAAAAACATTTTGAAGATTTATTAGATATACCATCTTCTTGTAAATCTCCACAAGAAATGTTTGGTTCTGTAGCTAAAAACTATTTTGCTCCAAAAGTAGGTATAGAACCTTCTGATTTAACGGTTGTATCTGTTATGCCTTGTGTTGCTAAAAAGTATGAAGCTGCAAGACCAGAACTTTCTAATAAAGGGGTAAGTGATGTTGATATAGTTATCACTACTAGAGAACTTGCTAAAATGATTAAAGAAGCTGGAATAAACTTCGATCAATTAGAAGAATGTTCTTTTGATAGTCCTTTAGGTGAATCTACTGGTGCTAGTGATATATTTGGTACTACTGGTGGTGTTTTAGAAGCAGCTTTACGTACTGCTTATGAATGGGTTACTAACGAAACATTAGAAAAAGTTGATTTTACTTCATTAAGAGGTATAGAAGGTATAAAGGAAGCTACAGTAAATGTAGGTGGAACAGATGTAAATGTTGCTGTTGCTAGTGGCCTTGGTAATGCTAGAAAGATACTAGAAGATATAAGACAAGGTAAGTCTAACTATCATTTAATAGAAATAATGGCTTGTCCTGGTGGATGTATAGGCGGAGCTGGTCAACCATATCACTATGGAAACTTTGATATAGTTAAGAAACGTTCTGAAGCTTTATATAATATAGATGCTGGTAAAGAACTTCGTAAATCACACGAAAATTTAGCTATAAAAACATTATATGATGAATTCTTAGGAGAGCCTTATGGAGAAACTGCTCATAAGTATCTTCATACTCATTACTTTAATAAGAGTAATATATTTGATGAATCTAAGGATTGTTGTTGTGAATTGGTCGGAGCTACTGCAGAGTAAAACTTATTTATAATACAAAATGAGCTATTCTCTTAAAATAGAGAATAGCTCATTTTTTCTATTTAGAATCTATTAAATTAGATAATTTTTTTGTAAATTCTTGAGCTGCATCATATCCCATTCCCTTTTGTCTAAAGTTCATAGCAGCTACTTCAATTACCATTGAGGTATTTCTACCAGGTTTAACTGGTACAACTAATTTTTCAGTCTTTACATCTAATATTTCTTCATATTCTTTATCCAATCCAAGTCTGTCATAATACTTGTTTTCATTCCAACTTTCTAAATGAATTACTAAATCTATAGTTTTTGAATTTTTTACTGCCCCTACTCCATATAAACTTCTCACATCTATTATCCCTATACCTCTTATTTCTAAAAAATGTCTAAGTAATTCTGGCGATTGGCCTAGTAACATACTTTCATCTAACTTTCTTATTTCTACTGCATCATCAGCTACTAATCTATGTCCTCTTTGAACTAATTCTAGAGCAGTTTCTGATTTACCTATACTACTTTCTCCCGTTATTAATACTCCTATTCCATATACATCCACTAAAACCCCATGTAAGGTTGTGTAAGGAGCAAACCTATCATCTAGATAATTTGATAACCTATTTATAAATCTAGTTGTATTTCTTTTTGTACTTAAAACTACCCTATTATGTTTTTTAGCAAATTCAATAACATCTGGCTTTACTTCTAAATCTCTTGTTACTACTAAAGCAGGAATTTCATGCGAGAAGAATTTATCTAAAACCTTACCTCTAGTTTTTTCATCTATATAACTAAAATAGTTGTATTCCGCTCTTCCTACTATTTGTATTCTATCATGAGCAAAATATTCAAAATATCCTGCAAATTGTAACCCTGGACGGTTTATATCTTGAGAATATACATAATAATCTTTATCCTGTGGCATATACACTGGTTCTAAATCTAAATCTTTCACCATATCTTTGATTGAAACTTTGTCGATTAAATTCATGTTATATTTATCCCTTCCTAAAAAAATCATACACACTTTTACAAGAAACTTTATTCATCCCATCTACTTTTAATAATTCTTCAAAAGTAGCCTTTTTTATAGCTTCTATATCTTTAAAGTGGTTTAATAGAGCTTTTTTTCTTTTTTCTCCTATTCCTTGTATATCATCTAATACGGATTTTGTCAAAGTTTTATTTCTTAAACTTCTATGATATGTTATAGCATATTTATGAACTTCTTCTTGAATACTAGCGACAAATCTATACAAATTCGAAGTTTTATCTAGTTCTATCTCTTTTTCCTGGGAAATAAGTCCCTTAGTTCTATGTTTATCGTCTTTATACATTCCCCAAAGAGGAATTTCTACATTATTTAATTTCAATACTTTTTTTACTGCACTAACCTGCCCTTTTCCACCATCTAGTAATATTAAATCTGGTAAATTGTCATATTTAAGCCTTCTTTCAACTATCTCTGCCATAGAATCATAATCATTTGGTCCTATTACTGTTTTTATTTTGTATCTACGATATTCTTTTTTATCTTTCTTACCATCTGTAAATACAACCATAGAACCTATTGAGTCTACTCCTTGTATATTAGAAATATCAAAAGATTCTATTCTCTTAGGTCTTTTATCTAATCCTAATACTACCTTTAATTCATCTAATGCACCTATACTTTTTTCATATTTTCTTTTATTCATACCTGAAAATTTTTCAAGATACTCTATAGCATTTTTTCTTACCATTTCTATAAGACTTTTCTTCTCACCTTTTTGAGGTACTCTTATATTTACCTTTTGACCTTTTTTAGATGACAACCACTCTTCTAATATAAAACTATCTTCTATCTCATCTTCTATTATCAAGTCTTTAGGTATATATTCCTGCTCCATATAGAATTGTTTAACAAATGACCCTAATATAGATGCTCTTGAACTTTCCATTACTCCCTCTAGTATAAAGTGCTCTCTTCCCACTATCTTTCCATTTCTAATAAAGAACACTTGAACACAAGCTTCATCATGAGCTCTTGCCATCGCTATTATATCTTGATTTAAGTCAGAAGTAGTAGCATCTATTTTTTGTTTTTGTACCATTTCTTCTAAGCTTTTTATTTTATCTCTATATATAGCTGCATCTTCAAAATTAAATTCCATAGCACATTTATTCATTTTTTCTTTTAGAATTTCTATAAGTTTTTCTTTTTTACCTGATAAAAATAATATAATTTCTTCTATCATCTTATTATATTCTTCCTTAGTAACAGTTCCTGTACAAGGACCTACGCATTTATTTATGTGCATATTTAAACACGGTCTCACTTTATTTTTTATAGCTCTATCTATATCAATATTACAAGTTCTAATTTGATAGGTGTTTCTTATGATTTCTAAAGTGTCATTTACTGCAGTTGTATTAGTATATGGTCCAAAGTATTTTGATTTATCTTTTATAACTTGTCTTACCTTTAATACTCTTGGATAGTCTTCATTTATTGTTACTTTTATATATGGATATGTTTTATCATCTCTGAGTAAAACATTGTATTTAGGTCTATATTGCTTTATTAAATTACATTCAAGTATCAATGCTTCAAGTTCTGAGTCTGTTATTATATATTCAAAGCTTTTTATATTCTTAACCATTGATATAACTTTAGATGAATGATTTTTAGATGATTGAAAGTATTGTCTTACTCTATTTTTTAGAGATATTGCCTTACCTACATATATTATATTGTTGTATTTATCTTTCATTAAGTAAACACCAGGTTCTGCTGGTAGCTTTTTTAGATGTTCTTGTATATCAAACAATTTTTTCACCTCCATACTACAAATTATATTTTAATTATACCCAAAAAAATAAAAAACGTATAACTAACATAGTTTTACCTATCGTTAGTTATACGTTTTATTTACTTAATCTTAATTATGATTTGCACCATTTATTTGTAACATAAATGTAGTTGCACTTTCTCTAGTTTTTAACTCTTTACTATCTTTATATTTATCAACATAATCAGAAGATAATATAGCTCTATCTATTTGACCATCTTCATATAAGTTAACTTCTGCACCTGTATCCTTAACTACCTTAGTATTTATTTTATTTAACTTAACGTTAGCTGCATCCCAGTAATTAGGGTTTTTATCCATTGAGAATTGGTCTTCCATCTTCCAAGTTTTTAGTACAAATGGTCCATTGTAAATTTGGTATTCTACAGCTGTACCATATTTTTCTCCACAAGATTCAACAAATGCTTGATTTTGTGGGTAGAATACTTGGAATGACATTAACTCTGGGAAATATGCAACAGGTCTATTTAATTTAACTTCTAAAGTATAATCATCAACTGCTTTTACTCCTACTCCATCTACTCCTTTATCTGCTACGTCTGCAAATCCAGCTATATCTTCCATTACATATGCATATTCAGATGCAGTTTCAGGATTTAAAGTTCTCTTCCAAGAATATTCAAAGTCTTTAGCTGTTACAGGTTTTCCATTTGACCATACTGAATTCTTTCTTAAATTGAAAGTCCAAGTTAATCCATCTTCTGAAACTTTCCAAGATTCTGCTACTCCTGGTTGTACCTTACCTTCTCCATCTATTCTTGTTAAACCTTCCATAGTACTATTCATAGTTTGGAAAGATTGTTGATCTGTTGATTTACTTACATCTAAAGATGGTATATCTGATGTTGTTGATAAGTTAAGAACCTTATCTGGCTTATTTACATCTGCATAAGTGTATGTATAATCTGCTCCCCAAGAATTGTTTACTATACCAGATACATAATCTTTTAATAAATATGCACTTGCTTTTTGATATATTGGCGCTAAATATGCTTCTTCTAGCATCATTTTTTCAGCTTCTGCATATTTTTTATATGCTTCAGTTGTTGGAAGTTTTATAGCTTCGTCTAATAATTTATTATACTCTGCATTATCATAACCAACTTGCTTAGCATATTGAGCTCCTGTCTTCATTGTTGCTAAGAATGTTAATGGATCTGGATAATCTGCTCCCCATCCTGAGAATGAGAAATCAAATTCGCCTTTAGTTTCTCTTTCTAATTTTTGCTCAAATGGTAAGTTAGTAACTTTTACTGTTAATCCTTCTAAATCTGATAATTCCGATTGTATATATTCTCCTGTTCTTTTGCCTAAATCATGGTCATATGTTAACAATTCAAGTTCAACTGTATCAAACCCAACCTCTTCTTTAGCTTTCGCCCAAGCTTCTTTAGCGGCTTCTTCATTGTATTCATATCCCATACCTTCAATAAGATCTGCATAATCTTTTCCATTGTCAAATGCTAATTTTTTAGGTGTATATACATCTGCTGGTATTGATCCATTATTTAATATAACGTCACAATATGCCTGCTTATCTATAGCCATAGCTAAGGCAGCTCTTGCATTTTGATTTGCAAGTACTTCTTCAGCTGTAGCTGAACCTCCTGCACCTGTGCTACTGCATCCAGCAAGTAAGCTTGTGCTTAATAAAGCTACTGTTGCCATTACTGTTATTTTTCTTTTTAAAAACATAATAATCACCCTCCCACATTTCCTTTTTAACAAATAAACTCATATATTTAAAGTTTATTGTATAACATTTTTGATTGAAAATCACTTATTTTTTTAAATTTTCTAATTTTTATTTAAATAAAAAAAATTTTATGATAATTTTATTTTATACTTGAAAATACTTAATTATATCACTACAATTAGACTAATATATTTTTTTATATTTTTTAAAGGGGGTCGACAAAATGAAACATTTTTCTTTATTACTTGCATTTAATATTATTATAAGTTCAATTTATTCTATAATTAGCGGTTTTAGTAAATTTTCCTTCTTAAATTGTGCATTTATTATAGGGATGATTTATTTTTTATTCGGTACAATGTGTTTTATGTGGGAAAAAGGATTTTTCAATATTACTTTGTATGCATTTAACAAACTAAGTCAAGAAACTCAAAAAAAAAATAGAATATTATGTAATGATACTGATGTTACAGTAGAAGATTATATCAATAAAAAAAATAGCTTCTTTCTTACATCTAATTTACTAATATGTGGCTTTTTCATATCTGTTATTTGTATTGGCATAAGTTTTGTTGCCATATCATAATATAAAATTAATATAAAATAATTATTTTAAAGGGGGGGTTAGCGTTGTTTCGCTATACACTAAAACGTATCATGTACATGTTCATAACATTATTTGTTGTTATCTCTGTTACTTTCTTCTTAGTCAGACTTCTTCCAGGTACTCCATTTAATGAACAAAAACTAAATGCAAAACAAATAGCTCAATTAGAAGCTCAATATGGATTAGACGATCCTGTTCCAGTTCAGTATGTAAGATATTTAACAGGAGTATTCCAAGGTAAGTTCGGTACTTCTTTTAAACAAGCTAACCAAAAAGTTGAAGATATTGTTGCTACTCGTATAGGGCCATCAGCTATGCTTGGTGCTCAATCTTTAATATTTGGTTCTTGTGTAGGCTTGACATTAGGTATTATAGCTGCACTTAAAAGAAATACAATTTGGGATTACATATGTACTATAATATCCGTTCTAGGTGTATCTGTCCCAGCATTTGTAATAGCCGCTTTATTACAATTATACCTAGGCATGAGATTTGACTTCTTACCAATTACTTGGGGCGTTCCCTTAGGGTCTGATTTTAGATATATATGGACAATATTACCATCCCTTGCAATGTCAGTATGGACAATTTCAACCGTGGCTCGTTTTACTAGAACAGAGCTCGTTGAAGTTTTAAATTCTGATTACATAGTTACAGCAAAGGCAAAAGGATTAAGTAAATCTATTGTAATAGTTAAGCATGCCCTTAGAAATGCATTAATACCTGTTATAACTATTTTAGGTCCTTTAGCTGCTGCTCTTTTAACTGGTTCTTTAGTTGTTGAAAGAGTATTTGCAGTTCCAGGTATGGGTGATTTACTAGTTACTGCAATATACACAAATGATTTATTTATTATTTCTGGTGTTGCTATAATTTATAGCGCATTCTATATAGCAGTTATATTAATAGTTGATATTCTTTACGGTGTAATAGACCCTAGAATACGTTTGGCAGGAGGTAAATAAAATGATTGATAAAATAATGATTGATGGTAAAGAAGTAGAATTAACAGCAGATTTATTTGAACCTATGCCTGCACAAGTTGGTGATAATGAAGCTATTACTAGACCAAGCTTAACATTTTGGCAAGATGCTAGAAAAAGATTATTTAAAAACCCAGCTGCCGTGACTGGATTAATAATATTATTTTTTATAGTTTTTATGGCTATATTTGCACCTATAGTTTTTTCTAAGTTTGATTATAAATCTCAAAATATAAGACACACTAAATTACCTCCAAAAATGCCTATCGTTTCTTCATTAGGTATTATGGATGGTAAAGATTCTAATGGTGTTGATGTTTACGTAAAAAAAGGTATAGATGAAACTTATTTATTCGGTACTGATGCACTAGGCCGTGATATATGGACACGTGTTTGGTGTGGATGCAGAGTATCTCTATTTATAGCCCTTCTAGCAGCTTTCTTTGACCTTGTTATTGGTGTTACTTATGGTGGTATATCTGCTTACTATGGTGGCAAAGTCGACTTAGTTATGCAACGTATAATTGAAATTATTACAGGTATTCCTTCTCTAGTTATAGTAACTCTATTTATGCTAGTATTTAAACCAGGAATAATGTCTATATCTATGGCTATGGCTGTGTCTGGATGGACAGGAATGGCAAGAGTAGTTCGTTCTCATGTGTTAAGACTTAAAAATCAAGAATTTGTATTAGCTTCTAAAACTTTAGGTGCCTCAGATATAAGACTTATTGTTAAGCATCTGTTCCCAAATATAGTAGCTCCAATCGTTGTAATGATGATGTTCTCTTTGCCTAATGCTATATTTTATGAAGCATTTTTAAGTTTTATAGGTTTAGGATTACAACCACCGATGGCATCACTAGGAGTTTTGATAAACGAAGGATTCCAAGCCTTACAAAACTATCCATATATGATGTTTATACCAGCTGCTGTACTTTGTGTATTAATTCTTAGCCTTAATCTATTAGCTGATGGACTAAGAGATGCAGTTGACCCTAAGATGCGTAATCAATAATTAGTAAGGGAGATGAGATAATTGGAAAAGTTACTAGAAGTAAAAAATTTACATGTTAACTTTGCTACTTACGGCGGTCAAGTTCAAGCCGTAAGAGGAGTTACATTTGATTTATATAAAGGTGAAACGCTTGCTATAGTTGGAGAATCTGGTTCTGGTAAATCAGTTGCTTGTAAAACTATAATGAGAATATTATCCTCAAATGCGATTATTAAAGAAGGGGAAATTTTATTTGAAGGTAAAGATTTAACTAAACTTGAAGAAAAGGATATGGAGAAATTAAGGGGAAAAGACATAGCAATGGTATTCCAAGATCCTATGACTTCTCTAAATCCAACTATGACTATTGGTAAGCAAATTATGGAGGGTATAATAAAACATCAAGGCGTTAGTAAAGAAGAAGCTAAGAAAAAAGCTATAGAATTAATTGATTTAGTTGGTATTTCTGATCCTGAAAAAAGATTCAAACAATATCCTCATCAATTTTCAGGTGGTATGAGACAACGTATAGTTGTTGCGATTTCGTTGGCATGTAACCCTAAAATACTTATTGCTGATGAACCTACTACTGCTCTTGATGTTACTATCCAAGCTCAAATATTAGAACTTATCAAAGATTTACAAAGAAAAACTGGTGTTGCTGTTATATTTATAACTCATGACCTTGGAGTTGTTGCTAATATGGCAGATAGAGTTGCTGTTATGTATGCTGGTAAAATTATAGAATACGGAACTTCTAACGATATATTCTATAACCCTCAACATCCTTATACTTGGGGTCTTTTAGGGTCTATGCCTACCCTTGATATAGGAGATAGTGATTTATACAATATACCTGGAACTCCTCCAGATTTGATGCACCCACCTACAGGAGATGCATTTGCACTTCGTAGTGCTTATGCACTAAAATTAGATCATTTAGCTGAACCACCAATGTTTAAAGTTAGCGATACTCACTATGCAGCTACTTGGCTTTTACATCCTTTAGCTAAGAAAGTAGAAAAACCTATAAACATAGGAGGAAAGAAGGTGAATGCAAATGAGTAAAAAAGTATTATTAGAAGTAAAAAACCTTAAACAACACTTTAAAATTGATAGAAAAACTACTGTAAAAGCTGTTGATGATATATCTTTCCATATTTATGAAGGTGAAACATTTGGATTAGTTGGAGAATCCGGTTCTGGTAAATCTACTACTGGTAG
Organism: Romboutsia sp.; assembly: GCF_035470145.1. Classification (GTDB taxonomy): domain Bacteria; phylum Bacillota; class Clostridia; order Peptostreptococcales; family Peptostreptococcaceae; genus Romboutsia_D. The sequence goes on along the minus strand of NZ_DATIRC010000399.1, from coordinate 498 downwards.
AACTATAATTCGTCTTTACGATCCTACTGATGGTGAAGTTATATTTGATGGTAATAATATATCTGCTAAAAAACTTAGTAAAACTGATAGAGCTCATGTTAATAAAAATATGCAGATGATTTTTCAAGATCCTATGGCTTGTTTAAATCCTCGTATGACTGTTAGTGATATAATAGCCGAAGGTTTAGATATACATGGGTTATGTAAAAGTAAAGAAGAAAGAACTCAAAGAGTTTATGAGTTATTAAGAACTGTTGGCCTTAATGAGCAACATGCTAGTAGATATCCTCATGAGTTCTCTGGTGGTCAAAGACAGCGTATAGGTATTGCTCGTGCTTTGGCTATAGAACCAAAGTTTATAATTGCCGATGAACCTATATCTGCACTTGATGTTTCTATACAAGCGCAGGTTGTTAATCTTCTTAGAAAATTACAAAAGGAAAATGGTCTTACTTATTTATTCATAGCCCATGACCTTTCAATGGTTAAGTATATAAG